>JAFSWJ010000319.1 GCA_017444545.1 Lachnospiraceae bacterium | reverse complement strand
ATTTCATGTGGACGGGCTCAGGGTGGATGCGGTGGCTTCCATGCTCTACCTGGATTACGGAAAGAAAAACGGCCAGTGGATAGCCAATAAATATGGCGGAAATAAAAATCTGGAGGCGATCGAGTTTTTCAAGCATCTGAATTCAGAGGTTCTCGGGGCATTTCCCGGGGTAGTGATGATCGCCGAGGAATCCACGGCCTGGCCGAAGGTGACCGGAAGGCCGGAAGACGACGGGCTTGGATTCTCCTTCAAATGGAATATGGGATGGATGCATGACTTCTGTGACTATATGAAGCTGGATCCGTATTTCCGCAAGGACAACCATTATAAGATGACTTTTGCCATGAGCTATAATTCTTCCGAGAATTATATCCTGGTCCTGAGCCATGATGAGGTTGTGCATCTGAAATGCTCCATGCTGATGAAGATGCCGGGCTTTAAGGTGGACAAGTTTGCAAATCTGAGAGCAGGATATGCCTTCATGTTCGGACACTGCGGCAAGAAGCTTCTTTTCATGGGACAGGAGTTTGCCCAGGAAAGAGAGTGGAGTGAGGAAAGAGAGCTTGACTGGTACTGTCTCGAGGATCCTCTCCATGCAGGGATGAAGCTTTTTGTTTCCGACCTGCTCAAGCTTTACAGGAAATACAGTGCCTTTTGGGAGTTTGACAATTCAAATGACGGTTTTGAGTGGATCAATGCCGATGATACCGAAAAGAGTCTGTATTCCTTTATCAGGACAAATTCCACAGGAAAGGACAGCCTTGTATTTGTGGTGAACTTCACGCCTATGAAGAGGACGGATTACAGGGTAGGTGTTCCTAAGCTGGGAAAATATACGCTGCTGCTCAACAGTGATGATAAAAAGTATGGAGGTACAGGCACCGAGATCGAGACAGTGCTGAAGGCCGATGATACCGCATGGGACGGGCAGCCGTATTCCGTGGGCTTCACGCTTCCGCCCTTCGGAGCAGTGGTGCTGAAATTCTGATGATTCCAATAATGACTGCAACGGGTCATCGGTAGAATTACAATAGTTGTATCAGGATCATGGGCATCGATCATATATGTTTTGTGAACAATAAGCCGTCAGTTCTTAGCGAACCGGAGGCTGATAAATTTTGGAGCACGCCGGCTGCGCGTGCTCTTTGCGCGCAGAACGGGGCCTCCAAAATTTTGTTTATCAGACGAACGGTAAGCTTAGAACTGGACGAGCCGTGAACAAAACATATATGGAGATGCCATTTTACTCTTTAAAAATCACAATTATCAGTCGATATACTCTATACATCGAAAGAATTTCATGATCATAATTTCATGTAAAGAAGAGATCACGACAGTTGTTTTATGTGAAAAGAAGATCAGAACAGAGATTTCGTGAAAAGGATTTCATGAAAGAGTGTATCGGCACGGACGCCACCGGAGCAGTACATCAATTCTGCTCTCATCTGTGGAGGCGTTATGAAGATCGATTTTTCCCGGACAGATATCAAAAAAGAAGAGATGTATCCCAGGGTTTCGGGATCCGGCAGACAGGAGCATTTGAGTGCTTCCGACGTTCGTGCTGCAGGCGTTTTCACCGAGATAGGAAAAAATGCACTGGATGACATCCATGCCTACAGCAAAAAACGCAGGACCGCATCGGATGAGATCACAAAGGCCGAAAACTACGATGAAAAAGTCCAAAGAACTCTCATGGTGGTCATGGCAAACACCATGTCCGGCAAGGATTTCAAAGAGATGGTGGAAAACGGTTTTGCCCCCGGACAGATGCCCGCGGGTGATGCAGTCAATTCTCTGGACCGCATGAAGGTAAAGCTTGCAGAGGCAGGTCTGGATGTGGCAGGCTACACGGATACAGTCTCATCTGCAAAGGCGGCGCAGATAACAGGATCGGTCACCCGGGCAGCAAAGATAACCTCCGATGTTCCAAAGACGGGCGCAGAGGGCTCACAGATACTTTCCGGAGAAAAAAACGCGGATGTACCGGATGAAAAGCAGATAGCAGAGGAATTGAAGGCTGCTGATCTTCCTGCTAACGATGAAAATATAAAGGATATCAGAGAAGCCTTTGAGACGTCGGCTCTTTTGAAGCCTCCGACAGATGCGGTGCTGGGATATATGGTGGAAAACGGTCTGGAACCCACCATAGCAAATGTCTATGAGGCTCAGTACTCGACAGGCAGCACGGGAGCGGCAAGGCGTGCGGGGTATTTTTATGACGGAGATCTGCCCTATCTTGCGGCAGCGGGCAGCGATATCACGCAGACCCCGGATGACGGGCTTCATGAGCAGATACGTGAGGTGATCGAGGAAGCGGGATTTGAGGCGGATGATGAAGTGCTTGAAGATGCAAAGCATCTCATCGAAAAAGGCATACCCCTTACGAAGGATACTATCCGTCTGTGTGAGGATGTGAAAGCCATAGACCTGACACCGGATATGGGGGAGATGACTCTTGCCATCGCAGAGGGAAAAAGACCCAGAGACGCTTATCTTTACAGGGAATACAGAAATGTAAAGGCCGAAAGACAGCTGAAGGAAACAGAGCTTGCCATGACACACGAGGCAAACAGAAAGCTTTTGAGGTCGGATTTTTCGATAGATACGGGAAAACTTGAAAATGAAGTCGAAGCTCTGAAGGAGAACGAAAAGGCGATATTCGATCTTCTCGATGAGACTATCACAGCCGTAAGAGATATTGAGACCTCGCCGGCTGTCCTTATCAGCGAGACCGCGTTTTTCGGACTGAAAAACACCGGATTCTTTGAAGAAACAGCAGGGGGAGATACCCTCACGCTTTCATCGCTTCAAAAAGAAGGAGTTCTGCTCAGGCAGAGATATGACCGTGCAAACGAGACCTATGAGGCAGTCGGGACACAGGTGAGGAGCGACCTCGGCGACAGCATCAAAAAGGCTTTTGCAAATGCCGATGAATTGATGAAGGAAAACGGGATCGAGCTCAATGATGAAAACCGCAGGGCGGTGAGGATCCTGGGCTACGGCCGTATGGAGATAAATGATGAAAATCTGGAAAAGGTCAGGGAGGCAGACGGAAAGGTAAACGACCTGATAAAGCTTCTGACACCGAAAAACGCATTGAGGCTGATCAGGGAAAACATCAATCCTTTGCAGCAGGATATAGATGATCTCCTTGAAAAGCTTGGAACCTACGAGGATGAAGAAGCTTCGGGAGCAGAGGATTTTGCCAGACACCTGGTAAAGATCAGGGAAAAAGGGGCGATCACGGAGGATGAGGCGGCCTCGTATATCGGCATATACAGACTGGTGGACAAGATCGTCAAAAGCGACGGGGCAGCGATAGGCGCTCTTATTAACCGGGACTCATCCCTGACCATGAAAAATCTCCTGACCTCCCTCAGGACCGCCAGGCGCGGGCATATGGATTATGTGATAGACAATGATTTTGGCGGCGCCGAAAGGGTTGATGATGCAACGGTCAGAGGGATCGACACACAGATAGAGACAGCCTTTTCAGAAGAATACTATGAAGAGGAGGCAAAGAAATTCGCGGATGCGGCAAAGGAGGAGGAAAGGATATATCATCTGCTCCAGAGGAACAACATAGAAATATCTGCGGACAATATAAACGCTGCCGCCGAACTTCTAAGCTCCGGAACGGGATTTTTGAAAAAGCTTTTTGAGGGTGAAAAAGAAAAGGGCGGATCAAGACTCAGTGAAAGCCGCAACAGGGTGATCGAAAAAATGGGAGATCCAAAGGTCTTTTCGGAAGCCTATGACGAGATGATAAATGAAGAGATCATAGCTGCTTTTGAGGGAGAAAAGCTGGATCTGAGGATATTGAAAAATGAGCACAGGGTGACAGCCATCCAGAAAACCCTGGCTGATTCCGAAAATTATCAGGTGCCGGTGGAGATAAACGGAGAATTTACCTCAATAAATCTTCAGATAAGGCATGGCGAAAAACGCGGAAATGTCGATATATTATTTGAGAGTGAAAGTCTGGGACGGGTATCTGCCTCCTTCACGCTTTCAAAAACGACCACCGAAGGAATGGTGGCATGCAGCAAAAACGCAGGACTGTCCTATATAAATGATAATAAAGACAGGATGATGAAGGCACTCTCGATAAACGATAGAACGGTCACAATGGAAGTGATCAGGGCGGAAAAAGCATCTTTTGAACCGCCTGTAGATGCCACGGAAGGCGAAGCGATAGACACAGGAGACCTGTACCTTACAGCCAGGGCATTTATAGGAGGTTTTATCTATGAAGATCAACAGTAACATCACGGCTTACACCACAAACAATGCGTATCTGAAAAATGAGAGACGGCTTTCGAACGCTTCAGAGCGTCTGTCAAGCGGTTTCAAGCTGAACAGGTCCGGCGATGATCCGGCAAACTATGCCATAGGAAGCAAGATGCGGGCGCAGCTGGAGGCACTTGACAAGGTAAAGACAAATGCGACCACAGGCATGTCTGTTGTGGAGACCGCAGAATCCGCAATATCCGAGCTTCAGTCCATGATCACCAGGATGAGCGAGCTGGCTGTCAAGGCTGCAAACGGGACCATGTCATCCTCGGACAGGGCTATGGTCCAGGAAGAGGTGGACCAGTTAAAACAGGAGATAACCCGTATCAGCGAAACATCCGAATTCAACAGCATGAATCTCCTGAACGGTGATTTTGAGAATAAGGGCTATTGCCGGAATGTAGTGGGAGTGGGAGTTGAGAACTATTCCGATGAGACGGTAACAGGAGCATACGATATCGTTTTTTCCTACATGAAGGGATATTCGCTTGACAGTTACAGCATCGGAGGAGACGCATATGATATATTTGAGACCGCCTATCCGAAGGTATCGGAGCTGACTTTATCAGGCACTGATTATCTTTTCACCGTATCCTCCGAAACGACGGATGGAAGGCTGATCTCCGAAAACTTCACGATCCCAAAGGCAGACATCGATGCCGCAGTGGCAGCGGAAACAACGATCACGGTGAATTCAACGATCGATACCTCCAAGAATCTGACCTTTGATTTCAGGACAAAGTATGAATATTCCATAGCAGATTCCTCGGTCGACAGATCCGGTGTGGGAATAAAAAAGGCAAGCGATCTCTTTGGTGCGGCAGGGCAGTACAGCATAAACACCAGAACCTGGAACGGAGTGGATCACGTGACGGTGACTTCAAAAAACGGCGCTGAGGTAACCTTTGAGATCGAAAGGGAAAGGCTCCTGAATACGACTCCGGCTGAGATCACAGAGGATCCCGACACCGGAGAGGCAGTCTTTGCCCACACGATGGAGATAGACATTACCGGAAAAGGAGCCATGAGACTTCAGGTCGGTACAGATGAAGGAGAGGTACTGGCACTTTCGATACCCGAGATGAGCCTGTCAAAGATGGGGATAGAGGATCTTGACGTGAGCACGATGAGGGGAGCAACTCTTGGTATTGACCAGCTCAAGGATGCCCTGGCGTACGTCAGCTCCGCACGTTCAAAGCTTGGAGCGTATGACAACCGCCTCGAAAACACCATATCCTTTGTAAATGCATCAAATGAAACCATGTCAGCCGCCTACTCGAGGATCCTCGATACAGACATGGCAGAGGAGATGACGGAGTATACCAATCTCCAGGTCCTCACACAGGCAGGTATGGCAATGCTGGCGCAGGCAAACGAATTTCCGCAGCAGGCTTTGCAGCTGTTGCAGTAAGGAGAACTTCACATGACCCCTGAACTTAAACAGGAATACACCAGAAGGATCACATCCGCAAATCGTACAGGCATAATAGTTATAACCTACGAGATCGCCCTCGGGTATCTTTCGGACTCAAGAGAAGCGGCAAAGAAAGGAAATACCGCAGACTGCCGCATCCAGCTCAGAAATGCATCAAGATGCATAGAACAGCTGCTTTCGGTCCTCAACTTTGATTATGCCCTGTCAGTTTATCTGATGAGGATATACAATTACGTTCTCGAATGCATCAGGAAGGTCTCCTACAGCATGGATGTATCCGGACTGGACGAGCCCGAAAAGATCCTGAAAAAGCTGAAATCCTCGTTTGAGGAGGTGGCAAAAACAGACAATTCCGCTCCCGTGATGAGCGGTGCGGACGAGGTCTATGACGGACTGACCTACAATGCCAGAGGAAAGACCAATATAAATACAGTCAGGAGATAAAAGACAACCGGCGCTTCATCGAAAGATGAGGCGCCGTATAATTTTAAATAATAATTTTTTTAGATTTTCCATCAATATGCAAAATGGCATTTTGGTTGCTAATTAAGGATAATAGGTGTATAATCTCTAACGATAATGTTTAATTATTGAGGCGGTCGCTAAAAGGGATGAAAAAGTTTTTCAGTGGTGAAGGCGGATTTTTCGGCTTCATGGACAAGATAGCGAGTTTATTCTGGATCAATCTACTGACGACCGTCTGCTGCATACCGGTCGTCACTGCAGGGGCCTCCGTTACGGCCTGCTACTATGTGACACTGAAGATGGCCAGAAACGAGGAAGGATACCTGACAAAGAGCTTTTTCAAGTCCTTCAGGATGAATTTCAGACAGAGCACACTGATCTGGATCATCGAAGCGGCACTGCTTTTTATCTTTGTTGCAGACTTCTGGATCATAGCAACGGGGTATGCCGGAAAGATTCCTCTTTCAAATGTAATACTTGTAGTCACGGGAATACTTTTCTTTCTTCTGATCATGACAGCGACTTATGTGTTTCCGATACTTGCAAGGTTTGACAATACTACAGCAAATACGATAAAAAATGCTTTTTTGATGAGCATTGTGAATTTTCCGAAAACCGTGGCACTTATTATCACAAATGCTCTTTTTCCCGCGTTGATGTATGCGGTCATCGCCACAGGGAAGGGTCTTTGGGTCGTACCTGTGATATTGTGTTTTGGAATGTCGGCAAGTGCTTATCTGTGCTCCAGGATACTGGTGGTGATCTTTGACCGGCTTGCTCCCGCGCAGGATCTGCCGGATGAAGAGGACGGGGGAGCGTTAAAATCTGAAACAGAGAAAACAAGGGTAGAGTAAACTATGAAGGATCTGTTCAAAAAGAAAGATAATAACAACAATTCCACATCCGTGAGCATTCTTCAGTGGGGAGTACCTGCTGTGGCACTGCTCATATTCATGATAGTCTCCCTTAACGGCGCAAACAAGGATATACGCAGCAGCGCACTCACAGACACATATAACGAGATGAGCAACTATGCCACTGAGCTTGGAGACAAGTTCAGGCTTCAGCTGCGCGGCGTGCAGAGCACGGCTGACGCACTTGCCGAGGCAGCCCGTCTCCAGAGAGGTGTTTCAAGCAAGGATTTTGCCCAGAAGTATGTGGGTGATGCCGCATCAAACGTTCTGGTATACGGAGGAGTAGTGGTAGATACAAAGGGAGCCGGCTTTGACAGTCACGGAAATCCCGCAGATGTATCGGACAAGCCCTTCTTTGAAACGATTACCGAGTATGAAGGCTCCGGGATAGGAGATTTCTTTGCGGACGGACAGGATATCCTCATACCGGTCATCTCACCCGTTGGCACGGAAAAGCCGGAGGGATATGTGATCCTGTATGTGAATACGGATACATTTGACACCCTTCCCACTTCCTCAAAGTTCAGCGGCAGGACGCAGTATCTGATCACCGACTCTACGGGACATATAGCTCATGTCACCGGTGAAAAGATCCTCGAAGTGGATGAAAACGTGATCGACAACTCAAAGATGATCCTCGGAGAGGAAACCACCGTCGTCAAGATGGAGAGGCATTTCGAGAACGGCAGGAGCGGAGTCGTTTCCTGTACGGCAAACAGCGAGGCGAGGTACCTTGTTTACAGGAGCATGAAGTTCAACAACTGGTATGTCTGCGAGCTCGTACCGGGACAGTATGTGAACGGTCAGGTGGACAGATACGGCAAGGTGATGAAAAACCTGATAGTCAGGCTTATCCTGTCCATGGCGCTCTTCTTTATGATCATCATAGGCGTGAACGTGATATCAAAGCTTCTGTACAACAAGCAGAGCGAGGTGCTGAAGGGCAAGGCGGAGACAGATCTGCTCACCGGTCTCCTCAACAAGATCTCAACGGAGAAATACATCCAGGATTATCTGGAGGGAGAGGGCAAGGACAAACAGGGACTGTTCTTCCTGCTTGACATAGACAATTTCAAAAAGATCAACGATACCATGGGTCATGCTTTCGGCGACGAGGTTCTGGCGACCCTTGGCGAGAAGATATCAACTGAATTCAGGGCTACCGACATCTTTGGCCGTATCGGAGGAGACGAGTTCGTTGTTTTCCTGAAGGATATCAAGACGGATGAGGTCCGCGACAGGGAAGCAGCAAGAGTTGCCGACTTCTTCAAAAACTTCAAGGCCGGCGAGTATGTCAAGTACTCTGCGACCGCAAGTATCGGTGCAGCCATGTATCCGAAGGACGGTACCAGCTTTGAATCACTCTACAAGGCAGCCGATCAGGCCGTATACCAGTCCAAGAGTCACGGCAAGAACAGGCTCACCTTCTTTGACAGGAGCTTTGTAAACAGTGCCGGAGAGATACCCGATTCCAGGGGAGACGAAGCTGTTGCCGAGGCAAAGGCTGTCGAGGTAAAGGCGGAGGAGACAAAGACAGCAGCTGCAGCTGTTTCTGATAATAAGGACGTGGCGGCAAAGAAGCCTGCTGCAAGAAAGACTTCTTCTGCGACTGCTGCAAAGAAGACTTCAGCCACGGCGGCAAAAAAGACCACCACGGCGAAAAAGACTGCTTCCGCAAAGAAGGCAGAGGCAGAAAAACCTGAAGAGATAAAGAGCCTGCCGGATGAAATAAAGGCAGTTGCGCCGGTTGAAGAACCCGCTGAAAAGACAGAGGCGGCCGAAAAGAAGCCTGCAGCAAAGAAGACTGCATCCACAACAAAAAAGACAACGACTGCAAGAAAGACTGCTGACGCAGAAAAGACAGAGGCAGCCGAAAAGAAGCCTGCAGCAAAAAAGACTGCTGCCACAGCGGCAAAAAAGACCACCACCGCAAAAAAGACAACAACAAAAAAGACCACAGTAAAGAGAACTGAAGAGGAAAAACCGGCAGAGGAAAAGCCGGAAGAGGCATCAGTAATGCCTGAAAGCGCAGCGACACCTGAAGCACCGGAGAACCCTGCGGAAAAAGCGGAGACAGCCGAAAAGAAGCCTGCAGCAAAAAAGACTGCATCTACGGCGGCAAAGAAGACCACGACCGCAAAAAAGACAACAGCGAAAAAAACCACAGCAAAGAAATCAGAAGCAGAAAAACCGGTAGAGGAAAAAGGGCCGGAGCCTGCTGAGGAAAAACCTGCAGCAGAAATACCTGAGGAAACAAAACCTGCAGATACAAAGCCCGCAGATATGAATCCTGCAGACAGCAGTCCCGTGGAAACAAAAACAGTACAGCAGGAAGAACCGGAGGATGATCTTCCCCACGGAACACCCGGAAGCGGATATACGGAATTCTGATGAAACCTAAACCCGGATAATAGTCAATGTTGACTAATATCCGGGTTTAATTTTGTCTATTTGTCACATGGAAAAAGGAAACCTGCTTTGTTATACTGATTCTTGCAGGCGTAACTGTCTGGTCCCGTTTCGGGAGCAAATGATAAAGATCAACAGGAGGAAAGTATGGCAGGTTTATCGTTAAAAAATGTATGCAAGGTATATCCCAACGGATTTGAGGCCGTAAAGGATTTCAACCTTGAGATCCAGGACAAGGAATTCATCATCTTCGTCGGACCTTCCGGATGTGGAAAATCCACGACACTTCGTATGATCGCAGGTCTTGAGGAGATCTCATCAGGAGAGCTCAAGATCGGTGACAAGGTAGTAAATGATGTCGAGCCCAAGGACAGGGATATCGCGATGGTCTTCCAGAACTACGCTCTTTATCCTCATATGTCAGTATATGACAACATGGCGTTCGGACTGAAGCTTCGCAAGGTTCCGAAGGACGAGATCGACAAGATGGTCAAGGAAGCAGCAAAGATCCTCGACCTCACGGCACTCCTTGACAGAAAGCCCAAGGCTCTCTCCGGTGGACAGAGACAGCGTGTGGCCATGGGTCGTGCGATCGTTCGTAATCCTAAGGTCTTCCTCATGGACGAGCCTCTTTCAAACCTGGACGCAAAGCTTCGTGTACAGATGAGAATTGAGATCGCTAAACTTCATCAGAGACTGGGAAGTACCATCATCTACGTTACACATGACCAGACAGAGGCTATGACACTGGGTACCAGGATCGTCGTTATGAAGGACGGTGTGGTTCAGCAGGTTGATACACCTCAGAACCTTTATGAGAAGCCCGCTAATCTCTTCGTTGCAGGATTCATGGGATCACCTCAGATGAACTTCCTGGATGCAAGAGTAGAGATCGAAGGCGAGACAGTCAGACTGGCTATCTCTCCCGATAAGAAGATCCTTCTTCCTCCCACTAAGTCAAAGAAGCTTATTGAGGGTGGATATAACGGAAAGCAGGTTACCTTTGGTATCCGTCCCGAGGACGTATATGATTCAGAAATGATGGTTGAGATGAATGAGAACATCTTCGAGACTACCATCAGAGTATACGAGCTCCTTGGTGCTGAGGTTTATCTGTACTTTGATCTGGAGGAGTTCCCCATGACAGCGAGAGTTGATCCCAGAACTACAGCCAGACCCGGAGACCTTTGCAAGTTTGCCTTTGACGTAGAGAAGATCCACATCTTCGATAAGGATACAGAGCAGGTTATCACAAACTAATAATAGGATGTTACGATGGGGGTATCCGGTTACGGATACCCCTTTCTTAATTTATGTGTAAAAAGATCCTTCGGCTAAAGCCTCAGGATGACATAGGGTCATGTCATTCTGAGGAACAAAGTGACGATGCTGATCACACCATGAAATGGTGTGATGCCGCCCCGGGATATCCTAAGGAATCCACCACTTCGTGGTACCCCTTAGGATGAAAATCGAGGGGTTGCGAAGCAACAGGAAGAATCTTAGGTTTAAGGAGAAAGGTTATGATCACGAGCAGGATAATACAGGAGAGTATAGACGACCTTAAAAATGTAGCCGGTATGGATATATATGTGACGGATGTACAGGGAAATATAGTGGCCGCCACAGACGATGAAGATATGTCATATATGAAGGATAATATATGTGATTTCCTTTCATCGGCTGCCGACAGTCAGAATGTGTCTGACAGGAATCTGTTCAGGATATCCTTTGAAGATGAGGATATGTATGTGGTCATGACCAAGGGCGGTTCCGAGGAGAGCTATACCATCGGACGTATCGTCGCGGGGCAGCTTCGCACCATGCTCAAAATGAGCGAGACGGGAACCGATGTGGAGAGCTTTTTCCAGAATCTGCTACTGGATAATCTGTTGCTGGTGGATATACATAACAGGGCAAAAACACTTCATATCCCTGCTGTTTTAAGGCGGTGTGTTTTTGAGGTGAAGCTCTCGGGAGCGGATGCCAGGACAGAGAGTATGGCCCATTCGTTGCTTAAGGGCATGTTTTCATCCGCATCCCACGATGTGATCACCTCCGTGAATGAGAACAGCATCATATTGATAAAGGCCCTCAGGGAGGGTGAAGATTATTCCGATCTTAATAAGCTGGCTCTGACCATCTGCGATATGATGAACACCGAGGCCATGATCGACGTAAAGGTTTCCTACGGTACCATAGTCAACGAATTAAGGGAAGTGTCCCGCTCCTATAAGGAGGCGGGTATGGCTTCCGAGGTGGGCCGCATCTTTTATTCCGAAAGACGTATAAATGCATATAACACACTTGGAATAGGACGGCTCATATATCAGCTGCCCGAGAGTCTGTGCGAGATGTTCATGCATGAGATCTTCGGTGAAAAGATTCCTGATGATCTGGATGAAGAGACCATCACCACTGTAAATAAGTTTTTTGAAAATAATCTGAATGTGTCTGAGACGGCCCGCCAGCTCTATGTGCACAGAAATACGCTGGTATACCGTATAGAGAAGCTGCAAAAGAGTGTGGGCCTTGACATCAGGACCTTTGATGACGCCCTGACACTCAAGATCGCCCTGATGGTGGTGCAGTATATGAAGCATTGATCATTGGATGCTTTGGATTGTCATTTGGAAAAGTATGCAAATGTCATTCTGAGGAACGAAGTGACGAAGAATCTTTTTCAATCTATCCCCCGGATCGATGCAGACGGAATATATGGAAGCACAGCAGATCGCAGACTGTTCATTTCCTCTATGGAAGGCTCTTTTAATCCTGGAGTCATGCAGGTATCAGATGTCTTGAAAGCCTGGAGAAAAAATGCCTTTGCACCCCGCAGCCACTGACCGATCCTGATCATATCGTCTGTGGAGAAACAGTTTGCGGGTACGGTGGTCCTGAATTCATAGTCTATGGGTGCACTCATGATGATCCTGACAGACTCTTTGATATCCTCGATGGAAACATGTGCGCCGCAGATCCTTGCATAATCTTCAGGATATGATTTTATATCCATGGCGATCATGTCTACTTTCTTTGAGTTTATCAGATCTTTGATGAGATTTGGGTCTGTTCCGTTGGTATCCAACTTGATCTTAAGATCATAGGATCTGATACGGTCGATGAAATCAGGCAGATCAGGCGACAGAGTGGGTTCTCCTCCTGAGATGCATACTCCGTGGAGGATTTTTTTGCGCTTATCAAGAAAAGCGAAGAATTCGTCCTCACTTATGGTTTCAAGTGAAGCAACGCCTGTCACCAGGGGCGCGTTGTGACAGTAAATGCAACGCATGTTACAGCCGCCGGTATACACTGACGCTGCCAGATGCCCCGGAAAATCTATGAGTGTGGTTTTGTTTATGGTATAGATATTCATTATCTTATTATCGATTTGTCTGCTAAAACTTCCATAATGTCATCCTGAGGAACAAAGTGACGAAGGATCTTGAAAGAGTTAAAATATTCAAAAATGTCAGCTTTATAAAGATTCTTCCTGTTGCTTCGCAACCCCTCGCCGGGGCGGCATCACATCATTTCATGATGTGATCAGCGTCGCTACGCTCAGAATGACAGAAGATCAGGCTATATTGATGAACAGTCAGTTTTGCAATTCTCTCTTCGATATTGGGATTATAACATATATCGCGGAATTTGTCTGATGCTATTACGAGCCGGGCGACAGAAATAGCTTATTGATGGAGCAATATAAAATGAACAATGATGAAAAATATATGCGCGAAGCCATAAAGCAGGCGAAGAAGGCTGCGAAAAACGGAGAAGTCCCCATAGGCTGCGTGATAGTGTATAACGGACTGTCCTCCGGCAGGGTCGCCGTGCAGGAAATAAAAGAGCGCATGAAAGAGTTTGAAGGCCTGATAGTGGGCAGAGGCTATAACCGCCGGAATACGGATAAGTGTACCCTGTCCCATGCGGAGATCACCGCCATAAAAAAGGCCAGTAAAAAGCTTGGCGACTGGCGGCTGGAGGGCTGTACCATGTATGTGACCCTTGAACCCTGCCAGATGTGTGCCGGAGCCATAATCCAGTCCCGGATAGACCGGGTGGTCATAGGCGCCATGAACCCTAAGGCCGGCTGTGCCGGTTCTATTCTCAATCTGCTCCAGATGAAGGAATTTAATCACCGCTGTGAAATGGAAAAGGGAGTTCTTGAGGAGGAGTGCTCCGCCTTGCTTAAGGTTTTTTTCTCAGGACTCAGATCCTGATCATGGCGGGGTAATATACAGTCTTTTCATAAATCCCGAATTGTAGTATAATATTTGACTGTGTAAAAGGAGAAAGACACTTTTAATCGGCATCGTGAGAGGAGTAATTTATGAATCAGGTAGTAGACACAATCGCAAGTGTAAACGACGTCATTAACGGCATAGTCTGGGGATGGCCGGCGCTTATTCTGCTCGGTGCAGTAGGCATCATCATGACATGCCTTACCAAGTTTTTCCAGGTGACACATTTTAAGCACTGGATGGACAATACCATAGCGGCTATTTTTTCCGATTCCCATGTGACCGGCAAGACCAAGGACGCCAGCATTACCCAGTTCCAGTCTCTTTGTACCGCCCTTGCGGCTACGGTGGGAACAGGTAACATAGTGGGCGTGGCAGGTGCCATAGCTGCCGGAGGTCCCGGAGCAGTATTCTGGATGTGGCTCATAGCTTTCTTTGGTATGATGACCAACTATTCTGAGAACGTGCTGGGTATTCTGTATCGTCGTAAGGGAGAAAACGGTGAGTGGCACGGCGGCGCCATGTACTATCTGAGGGACGGTCTGGGTGCCAAGCCCGGAATGAAGACTGTGGGCTCCGTATTGGCTACGCTCTTTTCAGTTTTTTGTCTGTTGGCTTCTTTTGGCATAGGTAACATGAGCCAGGTTAATTCCATGGTATCAAATGTGGTAACTGCAGGAAGCAGTGTGGGACTTAATATCCCCCCCATCGCAGTGGGTATCTTCTTGTTCATTGCGGTTTCAGCCGTTATCCTCGGCGGACTTAAGAGAGTGGCGGCCACCACCGAAAAGCTGGTTCCCTTCATGGTCATACTTTACTTTTTGGGAACCATCATTATAATCATCATGCATATTTCCATGATCCCCGAGATCTTTTCAGCCATTTTCAGGGGTGCCTTTTCCATTCAGGCTGCAGCGGGCGGCGGTTTCGGTTACGGACTGGCCCTTGCCATGAAGATGGGCTTTAAGCGTGGCGTGTTCTCAAATGAGGCAGGTCTTGGTTCATCGGTCATGGTGCATTCATCTTCAAATGTAAAAGAGCCCGTGCGTCAGGGTATGTGGGGTATCTTCGAGGTGTTTGCGGATACCATCATAGTATGTACCCTTACAGCTATTACCGTGCTTTCATCAGGCATGGTGGATCTGACTACCGGCGAACTGACAGAGCTGGGAGAGAGCGTGGGATCATCATCCTTTGTGAGCGCTGCATTTTCAAATGCTTTCGGACCTGCCGGCGCCATATTCGTCGCTCTGGCTATATTGCTTTTTGCTTATTCCACCGTACTTGGCTGGAGCCATTATGGTACCACAGCCTGCCATTATATCTTTGGTGAGAAGGGTGTATGGCCTTACAGGATCATTTTTGTTATCATAGTTCTGGCAGGCTCGGTGATGACCGCACAGCTGGCATGGGACATCTCGGATACTTTTAACGGACTCATGATGCTTCCCAACCTTATCGGCGTGCTGGCTCTTTCACCCCTTGTGGCAAAGGCTACCAAGAACTACGTCGACCGCATCCTCAAGAATAAGAAGGATGTAAAGCCCATGTACTCCGTGATCCCTGAGATCCAGTCCATGCAGGAGAAGAATTAAGAGTGTATTGCAGATGTCATTCTGAGCGAAGCGACGCAACAGGAAGAATCTTAAATAAGGAGAATATTATGGATCGACAAAACCTGACCCTTCTGACTGACCTTTATGAGCTCACCATGATGCAGGGGTATTTCAAAAATGAAAACCAGAACAAGCGGGTCATCTTTGACATGTTCTACCGCACCAATCCCTTAGAAGGCGGCTATGCCATAATGGCAGGACTGGAGCAGGTGATCAAATATGTCAAGGAACTCCATTTCAGCGAGCAGGATATCGAGTATCTTCGTTCACTCAATATTTTTGACGAGGATTTCCTGAAGTGGGCTAAGGATTTTAAGTTCACCGGCGATATCTATTCCATACCCGAGGGTACGGTGATCTTCCCCAGAGAGCCTCTGGTAAAGGTTATAGCTCCCATTATGGAAGCACAGCTTCTGGAGACAGCCATCCTCAATATCATCAATCACCAGGCCCTCATCGCCACCAAGACCTCCAGGATATGTTTTGCCGCAAGGGGAGACGGTATCATGGAGTTTGGTTTAAGGCGTGCCCAGGGTCCTGATGCAGGTACTTACGGCGCCAGAGCTGCCATGATCGGTGGCTGTATAGGCACCTCAAACGTTCTTACCGGCCAGCTTTTCGACGTGCCGGTTATGGGAACTCACGCACATAGCTGGGTTATGAGCTTCCCTGATGAGCTGACGGCTTTCAGGACCTATGCGAAGCTCTATCCCAATGCATGTACTCTTTTGGTGGATACCTATGATACCTTAAAGTCCGGCGTTCCCAACGCCATTAAGGTATTTTCGGAGATGAAGGCTGAAGGCAGGCTTAAATCACGTTACGGTATCAGACTGGATTCGGGAGATCTGGCATATTTGTCCAAAAAAGCAAGACAGATGCTGGACGACGCAGGTTTTCCTGACGCCATCATCGCGGCAAGTAATGATCTGGATGAGTACCTCATCGATTCGCTTAAGGTTCAGGGTGCTGCCATCAATTCCTGGGGCGTGGGTACCAATCTCATCACCTCCGCAGGCTGGCCTGCCTTCGGTGGCGTGTACAAGCTCTCGGCGGTACAGGGTGATGACGGTGAGTTCATCCCCAAGATCAAGCTTTCCGAGAATACAGAAAAGATAACCAACCCCGGTAATAAGACCATATACAGGATCTATGAAAAGGCTACTGGTAAGATAAAGGCAGATCTTATAGCTCTCGTTGGCGAAAAGGTGAGCGAGGATAAGCCCCTGCTTTTATTTGATCCCAACGAGCCCTGGAAGAAGACAAAACTTAATCCGGGTGATTTTACCGTCAAGGAGATCATGATCCCTGTATTTTTGAAGGGCGAGTGTGTATATGAATCTCCCAAGGTAATGGAGATAAGGGACTACTGCGCAAAACAGCTGGATACCCTCTGGGATGAGAACAGACGTATCGTAAACGCCCATCCCGTGCATGTGGATCTGACGCCCAGACTCTATGACATGAAGATAAACCTGCTGGATCGGAATTCGTTTTAAATAACCGGATAAAAACCGCGCATGAAACAGCCTCTCCCATGGCGGGGAGGCTGTTTTATGTCCCGAATTATAGACGGATCGTTATTTTTGCGGATTCGTCCCATGGCTTGCGCAGTTTTCCGTTTTTCAGTATAATGTAATGTGATTTATTGCGTTTTTTGATACATGGATGTAAAAGTGGAGAAAAAGTCTTGGATGAAATAGAGTTTGATGTAAAGATGTCTGCCGGTGCGCTGTACGACTTTTACCTGTACACTACCTACACCTCACTGACGGGGATGCTGGGTACGCTGGTAGGTATACTTTTGTTGGTTAATTACGCCTCATATAAAGAATTGGCCTATTTGATATTCGGCCTTATCGTGCTGTTTTATCTGCCAGTGACTTTATATATAAGCGCCAAAAAGAACGTGCTCCTGGTGGATTCGTTCAAAAAGACCCTGCACTATCGTCTGGATGAAAAGGGCATGGAGGTGAGCCAGGATGATACCACACAGACCCTGGAATGGGACGGTGTGGTAAAGGTGTGCGCCACCGCTTCAAACATATTTGTATTTACCACAAAAAAGACGGCTACGATCTTCCCCAGAAAGGAACTGGGAGAAAAGACCACGGCCATAATAGCGCTCCTGTCAAAATATGTGGAGCCCAAAAAGATGAAGATAAGATTTTAAGGGGATTGGTTGATAATACGATGAATCTCCGGAAAAGTTGATTGGTAAGATAATTGATAAGATGATTGAAAAAGAGGTTATTGAAAAAGAGATCATAGAGACAAACAGCCGGGAAGAGACTTATGATCTTGGGTTTAAACTGGGACAGAAGGCACAGCCCGGCACAATATATGCACTGGATGCGGATCTGGGCTGCGGCAAGACGGTTTTTTCCCAGGGACTGGCAGCAGGTCTTGGCATTACCCAGACCGTGAACAGCCCTACCTTTAATATATTGAAGGTCTATGAAAAGGGGCGCCTGCCTTTTTATCATTTCGATGTGTATCGCATAGGTGATATATCCGAGATGGATGAGATAGGCTGCGAAGACTTCTTTTACGGTGAAGGCGTCTGCGTAATAGAATGGGCCGATATGATCCGCGAACTGATCCCTGACACAGCCGTGTGGATACACATGGCGCGGGACCTGTCAAAGGGGATGGATTACAGACGGATTGAAATGGCTCAGCAGGACAATTGATCGAGTTGCTTTTGAATAAGATCCTTCGGCTGAAGCCTCAGGATGACAGTCGATATGGTTATCTGAAAGGGATGACGAAGAATCTTTAAAGAGCAGGAATATAAAAACAGAAAAGCAGAAACCATGAAGATTTTATCTCTTGATTCCTCCGGCATGGTGGCCTCAGCCGCCCTGCTCACGGATGAAATACTTACAGCAGAATATACTTTGAATCATAAAAAGACTCACTCCCAGACTCTCATGTCCATGCTGGATGAGATCGTCCGTATGACAGACTGGGATTTGGAAAGTGTGGATGCCATAGCCATAGCAAAAGGCCCCGGCTCCTTCACCGGCCTGAGGATAGGTTCGGCGGCGGTAAAAGGACTGGCTCACGCTCTTGACAAGCCCGTCGTGGAAGTGCCCACTCTGGAAGCCATGGCCTATCAGGCCTATGGATACATGGGACTGATAGCTCCCATCATGGATGCCAGGCGCTCCCAGGTATATACGGCTGCTTACACCTTTGATGAGAAAGGAAAGTTTACCTGTCTCATGGAAAGCTCGGCCCTGTCTGTTGAGGAGTTCGTGTCAAAACTCAAGGAGTTTGGCAGACCGGTGATGCTCATGGGAGACGGCGTGCCGGTATATGAAGAAAAAATAAGAAGTCTGATGCATGATGGTTTTGATGTGAATGACAGAATTGCCGGAAGTGAGATTACAGATTGTGAAGTCGATAAAAGTGAGGGCTCAGATGTGTGCGATATTTTGATCGCACCTCCTCACATGAACCGCCAGAGAGCCGCTTCGGTGGCTGCCCTGGGAGCTCTCTATGTAAAGGAAGGAAAGACGGTGAGCGCTGCGCAGCACACTCCCTTGTACCTTCGAAAGCCCCAGGCAGAGAGGGAACTTGAAGCAGGCCTGTTAAAAACATAATTTTTTAATATGGAGGTGTGGCATAATGGTCACATTTCATGAACTGACCGAAGACGACGTGGAAGCCGTCAGCATAATAGAGAGCGAGACCTTCTCCATGCCGTGGAAGGCAGCGGATTTTCTGGAGATGATAAACCTGGATTACGCCTACTACATCGTGGCAAAAGAAAACGGCGTACCCATAGGCTGCTGCGGAGTTAGGAACATGTGCGGCGACGGTGAGATCACAAATGTGGTGATCCAAAAGAACCACAGGCGAAAAGGCTACGCCAGGCAGATGCTCAGATATCTTATGGAAAACGCCCGCCATCGGGGAGTGCGCAGATACACTCTGGAGGTAAGACGTTCAAATGAGGCGGCCATAGCTCTGTATGAAGAACTGGGCTTTAAATGTGAAGGAGTCCGCCCGAACTTTTATGAAAAGCCTGTGGAAGATGCGCTGATATATTGGTTGAGAGATTGAGCTACTCCTCGGGATGAAAATTGAGGTAGGCGAAGCTATAGGAAGAATAATAAACTAAAACTTCCCACATGTCATCCTGAGTGAAACGAAGGATCCTGAAAGAGTTAAAGGATTTAAAAAGGTCATCTTTATAAAGATTCTTCGCTGCGCTCAGAATGACATAAATTGCCTATTTTATCATCAAGTGGGAAGTT
>JAFSWJ010000318.1 GCA_017444545.1 Lachnospiraceae bacterium | reverse complement strand
TCGTCCCTCGTTCAGGAGATATTCAACATCATCAAAGACCTCTTTGTGGCAGAGCAGCTCGAATAGCCATGAAGCATACCTGGTGCCGCTTCCCTCCTTGAGTTCCTCCATATAGTCCTTGAGGGTCTTTCCCGTATTGTAGCTTCTGCCGACGGTATCGGTGGCAGCATCGAGGCAGTCGGCGCAGAGCACCAGATCGATCACTGTCTTATAGACACTTTCAGAGGTTTTGAAATCCTCCGGATAGCCTCTCGAATCGTCGTGCCATTTGTGATGTCCCAAAGCAACCTCGGCATAGCTTTGAGAAGAGCTGTGGGCTTTCAAAAGCTCATAGCCGGTGCCCGGATGGGATTTGATCAGCTGGAACTCCTCGTCCAAAAGCTTCCTGCCGTAAACAAAGATCGTATCTATGATGCTGATCTTTCCGAAATCATGACAAAGAGCCGCATTATATGCATAATCAGTGATGGCTCCACGGTTTTTGTAAACATCATCCACGGTTTTTATTCCCGGCATGCCGATGAAAAGCTCAGGCATGATCCTGACTGCGTGAAAGGCAAGTCTTTCCGTTATCTCTCCAACCATGCAGGAATGAACATATGTGGGCGGATGAATGGCTGCTATGGACTGCAGCACAAATTCCTCAAAGGATACTCCTCCGGGAACATCTATGAAACGTCTTGTGATCTCAAAAAAGTATTCCAGAATAAAGGACATCATGCCATTGCTGGGAAGCCTGAAAAGATAGGCGGAAAGCCCTCTGTATATATTCCTCAAAAGCTCCAGATCGGCAGCACAAAGGTTTTCGGGATCAAGGATACATATGAGTTCCAAAGGCAGCAGGATGTTGAAATATCCGCCCTCGGTCCCGAAATCCATCCTGTCCCTCTTTTCGTATTGGTAGATCAGGAATGCCTTGTAATCCTTTTTGGTCATCTTTGAGGCCAGATACTTGCACCTGGCAACGCTGATGGGATAGAAGTCGTAGCCTATGATCTTGCTGTAGTACTCAATGTCGCTTTTGCAAAGCCTTTCAAAATCCACGGCCCTCTTTCCGATCTTTTTCAGCTGTTCCTTTGTAAAGCCTCTGGAATTTAAGATATCCGTTCCCTGCACAAAATATTCAAGAGTCCTGAACTTGAAGTAGTTCCAGTCAAAATCCGGAACAGCCTCGTGATAGAACTCATCATCCGCTATCTCAAGCATCCAGTCGAGGATCCTGATATTGAGATCATTTATCTCCTCATCTCCGCTGGTCCTTTCAAAAAGCGCCGTCATGAACCTGGCATCGGTCAGTACTATCTCCCTGCTGTCCATATCGGGTATGGTCAGGAACATATCTTTTTTCAGAAATTCATGCATCTTCAGACCGATCTCCACACCCTTGTCCTTGTAGGTTTTGGAAAGTTCGGGATAAGAGGTGATCCTTTCGGTCATGTTCATCATGGAATAACAGACGATGATCTGCTCATCCATCTTTCTGATCCTTTCGGAGATATCATCCGATTCGTTCACATCACGCAGCAGACGGTCTGCTATAAGAGTTGCTATCGGAAGATCCAGGTTTTCAAAATCATCCTCATCTCCTGCAACATTGAGCAGCATATCCGCAAGCTCCTCAAGCTCTCCTGCCAGCTCATCATTCAGACTGTCCGTGGAATTGAGCAAAGGGTAGAGATCCTTGTCAAGCATCTCACGGTTTACGGCTGCAAGCCGTCCGATCTTTTCGAAATTGTGCCGAAGTCTCTTTGAATACTCATCTGCGCTGTCAAATTTTTTGATATCCGGCGAGGAAAGCTTTCTGATCTCCAGCATCCTCTCTGCATATCTGTTAAATTCTTCTCTGAGCGATCCCAAATCCATAATCATCCACCTGAATCAAACCATACTATCTGCAAACTATTTTCTTTTCCCAAAGATCAGTGTGAGTATCTCCTTGAAGGACCTCACTCCGATCGCAAAGGTTGTCTTCATGCTTCCGAAGGCCTTCACGTTGTCTCCCGTCACCACTATGGATGCCGTTCCTCTGCTGATGTTGTCACGGTAGGTCACTATGGCATTTTCGGAGGGCACC
>JAFSWJ010000317.1 GCA_017444545.1 Lachnospiraceae bacterium | reverse complement strand
CCGCAGACCTGGCCCTCGACCTGTCATAAAGATCCCTTTCGCGGTAAAACGCCTCCACGGCCTCAGACACGGATCCCCTGATCTTCACATCAAGATCCCTGTACATCCTCCCCTCATAAACCGCAAAATCCACGGGCCGCCCGCCGTCAAAGATGATGCACGGCTGATACGAATCCTCCCCGATCGCCGCCATCATCGACAAAAACTCCTCAAAAAGCGAAAACCTCCCGTCCACACCCACGGATGCAGTTGACATATCCGGATCGATATCCGCCCTGACGCAAAGCTCCGTCGCAAGCGCCGGCGAGATCCCGGTATAGGAGCCGTAGAGCGCCTTCATCACGCTGTCTCCCTTTGAAAAGACCTCCATAATAAAACCGTCCCGGTCCGTTTCCTTTAAGGGATCCTTTTTGGCAACGGTCTCGGGAATGAAATAATCCCTGCCCGGAAGTATCTCACGAAGGGAGCTGACCGTTGACGGCACCCTCTTCAGGCTGTCGATCACCACCCTCTTATCGTCGATGAAGATGATGTTGCTGTGCTTTCCCATAAACTCCGCAACAAGGGTCTTTGTCCTCAGATCCCCCATCTCGTCCCTGTGCTCCACCTCGATATTTATGATGCGCTCGAGGGAGGGCTGGTATATCCTTTTGATCCTGCCGCCCTGCAGATGCTTTCGAAGCAGCATGGTAAAGGCCGGGGCCACAGCCGGGGCGGTCTTATTATCCTCCATAATAAAAGCGCGGGGGATGGATGCCGACGCCGATATGAACAGCCTTTTTGTGCCGCCCTCCCTCACCTTCACGGCAAGGAGGACCTCGTCGTTTTCAGGCTGGGTGATCTTTGAGATATGCCCGTCCGTAAAAGTCTCATTCAGTTCGTGCGCAAGTGCGTGTACGGTCACTCCGTCAAAAGCCATCTTTTTTACCTCGTTAAAAATAACTGATGAGTCCTCATTATACCTCTTTTTGCGGACTCATAAAACCATGTACTTCGAAAAGTACTTGTTTTTCTGCGGTAAGGTGATAAAATTTTGTATAGGTATTTTCTATAATAAAATCTTTTGTATTAAGGAGGCATTATGAATCAAAATACGGCAAAAAACAAAGGATCATCGAAAGGCACAAAAAAAGGCGGTCTGAACATGAGGCTGACCCTCATTCTTTTTGCTCTGATCCCGCTGATCGTCACTTCACTGACCATCGGGCTCATCTCCATCAACAAGAGCAAGTCCGAGATCAAGAACTATACCCATGACTCCATCGTTCAGGTCATCGATGCCACGGGTACATCCTTTGACACCATAGTAAACCAGAACAAGGAACTTTTGAGAGCCTATTCAAAGGCTCCCGTCCTGACCGAGTCTCTCCAGGAACCTGATAACGCGGAAAAGGCCGCAGCAGCGCAAAAATATACCATGGATTATTTCGGAACCCTCGACGGGTTTGAGGGTCTGTATCTTGCAACCTGGGACAGCGTTGTCTTAACCCATCCTGCCGAGGCCATCATCGGAAAGCAGCTTCGTGAAGGCGACAACCTCAAGAGTCTGCAGGATTCCATGCTTAGCGCATCCGACGGCGTGTTCAATACCGGTATCATGGCAAGCCCCGCATCCGGACAGCTTATCATGTCTATGTATACTCCCGTGATGCAGGACGGTCAGCCCATAGGCTTCTGCGGCTGTGCCTTCTACATCAGCAACATAGCCACCAAGCTGTCTGATGTTTCAGACCTCGGTCTTTCAAGCGCATATATCTATTTTGTTGACAGGGAAGGCACCATGATCCATCATCCCGACGAGGAAAAGATCGGAAATCCCGTGGAAAATGCCGCAGTGAAATCACTTGTTGCAGATCTTGCAGAGGGCAAGCATCCCGATCCCGATATCATCGAGTATGAATACAAAGGAAAGAGCAAGTATGCGGGCTTCTATATCGGTGAAGGCGACCACTATATCGCAGTCCTCACTGCCGACGAGGATGACGTTCTTTCAGGTGTTACCGT
>JAFSWJ010000316.1 GCA_017444545.1 Lachnospiraceae bacterium | reverse complement strand
TTGCTCTTTATGTCCTGGATCACGATCTTCCGGTATATCCGGAGGTAGAACCCGGGTCCTTTCTTATTATCCATATCAGCCTCCGTTCACTGTGATCTGCCGAAGGGAGATCTTCCAGAAAATGACGCTTGCCGCTGTCATAAAAAGACACCAGAAAAGCTGGACCAGGAGCGTACTTATTATACTGCTGTCTGCGGTGCCTGATGAAAGCAGTATGGAAAGCGGTGCATCGTAGATCGCCCTGAAGGGCAGGCAGTATGTGAAGTTTTTCAGGCCTTCCGGGAAAAAGGCCACCGGTATCACCGCGCCTGAAAAGAGCAGCACTATCACCTGTTTCATGATGTTGATGCCCCAGATGGACTCGGTGTACAGGCAGATCGTGCCGACGATGAAGTCGATGCTGTAATTTATGATGACGCCCATGATGACCGAAAGCACAAAAAACGCGAGATTTGCGCCCATCCTGATGGCTCCTTTGGTGAGCACCGCCACAACGATGAAGGTGGGCAGAAAGGTCAGGAAAAACTGTACCACAAAGGAACCGGTAAAGGACCAGAAAAGGTACCTGCGGTAAGGCATGGGCTTGATCAGATCAAGGACGATCTTGCCGGACTGGATGTTGCGGCCGATCTCCCAGACCGTGTACATTTCCATGAAGTTGAAAAGCGCCGTGGCAAGCACCAGGTAGATCAGCGTGTCCGTAAAGGTCATGCCGTTTACCACGTTGGTGCCGGCCGATGCGTATATCGCCTTCCACAGATAATATATGACTGTCAGGTAAAGCAGGTTTCCGACTATGATGACCGCAAAGGAAAGCCGGAACTGCAGGGCTTCTATGATCCCGGCCCGGGTCAGTGTCAGGTATTTTTTCATATCACACCTCCCGACCCTCGCCGTCCTGCAAAGGATCATCCTCCTTTGCACGGTCCTTGTCATAGATCTTTTTGATCACATCCTCGGTGGAGATCTCTTCAAGCTGCATATCCTTTATATTGTGGGTCTGCTGGATCTTTTCAAGCACATCCACCACGCGGATCCTTGATTCATCCACAAGGACGGATATCCATTCCTCATCATCCGTTACCTGAAGCTCAGGAAATTCTTCCCTGACGATCCCGGCCTCCTTTTTCAGATCCTCTCCCAGACGCAGCCTCAATGTCCTGTAGGAACCGAAAAATCCCTTCAGATGCTCTATGTCGTTATCATAGATCTTGCGGCCCTTGTCGATGATGACTATCCTCCTGCAAAGAGCGTCCACATCTCCCATGTCATGGGTAGTCAGTATGACCGTCGTATTCTTCTTTTCATTGAGCTCGCATATGAGTTCCCTGATCTTTGATTTCATCGACACATCAAGGCCGATGGTGGGTTCATCAAGAAACACTATGGCAGGATCGTGCAGAAAAGCCGCAAGGATATCACTTAATGTCCTCTGCCCCAGTGACATCTGCCGTACAGGCTTGTGGAGCAGTTCATCTATATCCACCAGGGATCTGTACAGTTCCTGTATATCCTTGTAGTCCCTGTCGCTGATCCCGTATATGTCCTTTAATATCCTGAAGGATTCCACAAGCGGAAGGGCCCACCAAAGCTGTGACCTCTGGCCGAAGACAACGCCGATATTCTGGGAATTCTCGGATCTGTGAAGATAAGGCACGTTCCCTCTGACCAAAATCTGACCTGAGGTTGGTTCCAATACTCCCGTCATCATCTTGATCGTGGTGGATTTGCCTGCGCCGTTGGGTCCCAGATATCCGACTATCTCACCCTGGCTGACAGAAAGGCTCACATCATCCACAGCCCTGACGATGCGGTAATCCCTGGAAAAAAGATCCTTTATGCTTCCCCTGAGTCCCTCGCTCCTGTTCAGAACCCTGAATTCCTTTGTTATGTTCTTTAATTCAATTACCGTTTTCTTCGTATCGCTCATAGTCTTTAAAAGCTATTATATCAGCATCCCGTGTCTTTTTCCACAACCGTAACACGGGGACGGTTCTCTGTTTCAAGGGGACGGTTCTCTGTTTCGTTTAGTGGTCGAAATCCCGTGAAACGCCGATAAATACCGGTGTAACAGAGAACCGTCCCCTGTGTTGTAGAAAAAAGCCATCTGTGGTAGATTAGTAGATGTTTCTATTATTATAATAAACAAGGAGAGATACGATATGCAGGAATATAAACCGTTTAAGGAAGGAAAAGTCAGGGAGGTTTATGACACAGGAGAGAATCTTGTGATCGTGGCAACGGACAGGATCTCGGCCTTCGATCATATACTGAAAAACGAGATACCGGGCAAGGGCACGATACTCACTCAGATGTCGGCCTTCTGGTTCACTCTCACAAAGGATATCGTAAAGGATCACATGGTCTCCACCGATGTAAACGATATGCCTGAATTTTTCAGGAACGATGCCTTCAGAGGCCGCAGCATGCTCTGCAAAAAACTCACCATGCTTCCCATCGAATGCATAGTGCGCGGTTATATCACCGGCTCCGGCTGGGCTTCATATCAAAAGACGGGAAAGGTCTGCGGCATCACCCTTCCCGAAGGTCTGAAGGAATCCGACAAGCTCCCCGAGCCCATATACACTCCTTCCACCAAAGCCGAGCTTGGCGAGCATGACGAAAACATCTCCTTTGAACAAAGCATAGACGTGATCGAAAAAGAGTTTCCCGGCAAAGGCAGGGAATACGCCGGAAAGATCAGGGACTGCACTATTGCCCTCTACAAAAAATGCGCCGAATACGCGCTGTCAAAGGGCATTATTATAGCAGATACGAAATTCGAGTTCGGACTTGACGAAAAGGGCGAGGTGATCCTTGCAGACGAGATGCTCACTCCCGACAGCTCGCGTTTCTGGCCTCTTGAAGGCTACGTAAGCGGCAAAAGCCAGCCCTCCTACGACAAGCAGTATGTCAGGGATTATCTCAAAAGCAACCCCGACAGCGACTACAGCCTGCCCGGGGATGTCATCGAAAAAACTGTGGAAAAATACAGGGAAGCCTTTAAAAAGCTTACCACTGATTGACACAAAGATGGGACAGGGGATGGATGGGACACAGATACGTCCCCTGTCCCACTTTAGTGAGGGTATAGGAAAAATGTACTACTCAAGTTTTTGTATACTGGCAGTCATACATCATCTCATTTTGAACTATGATGTATTGAAAAACGGAAAAAAGAAAGAGTCTTCAACGGCGCGTTACCGGTACAGGCAGTTTCTGAATGCCCTGCTCCTTTTCTATATCACCGACTGTCTGTGGGGATTTCTGGTGGATCTGAAGATCCGGCCGCTCGCCTACGCGGATACCACGATCTTTTTCCTGCTCATGGGCCTGTCTGTCCTCCTTTGGACAAGATATGTGGCTGCATTTCTCGACAAAAAACGCCTGCGTGCCAAATCCTTTGTGGCTGCAGGATGGATCATTTTTATCATTCTGACCATCGGTCTGATAATAAATATCTTTTACCCGATCATCTTTTATTTTTCGGAGGATACGGTTTATGAGCCGCGTTTAGGAAGATATGTCTTCATCATCCTCCAGCTGATGCTGTTTACCGTTATCTCGGTATACTCCTTCTTTGTTTCACAAAAAAGCGAGGGAAGGGAAAGGATACGCTACATGGCTGTAGGTGCCTCAGGCACGGTCATGGCGGTTCTGATCCTGCTGCAGAATTATTACCCTCTCGCTCCCCTTTATACCATAGGATGCCTTTTTGCAAACTGCCTGCTCCATGTGTTTGTGGAGCAGGATGAAAAAAATGAACAGGTAAAGATCACTGAAGCGGCAAAAAAAGACAGGGAAATATACAACCAGGTTGCCCAGAGCCTCGCTACGGATTATGACGCGATCTATTATATAAATATCGAAACAGGAAAGTATCTTGAGATATCGACCAGCGAATCCTACAAAGCCCTGGACGTTCCGGAAGAAGGCCGGGATTTCTATGAGGAGACCCGCAAAAACGTCAGAAGATTCGTTCACCCTGATGACCGTGCCTTTGCGGAAAGCATGTACTACAGGGAGACCATGCAAAGAAATCTTGAAGGCCGCAGGTCCTATTCCTACAAGTACAGGATCATGGCTGGTGATAAAGCCAGGTATTACCGGTTTGTGGTGATGCTTTCCGAAGATGAAAAGCATTTTGTGCTGTGCGACAAGGATATTCATGAGACCATAACCGCAGAAAGCGCCCTGCTAGAAAAACAAAAGGACACCATCACTTACACCCAGATAGCCGAAAGCCTGGCCTCGAACTATGATGTCATCTATTATGTGGATCCTGAGAGCGGCGAATATGCCGGTTACACCTCCAGAAACTTTTACGGCGAGCTCAAGGTAAACGATACGGGAACTGATTTCTTTGGCGAAGTGACAAAGAATACCGCCATCCTGGTCCACCCTCAGGACAGGGACAGGATCCTGTCCGTGCTGAACAGGGACTACATGCTCACGACCCTTGGCGAAAAGAAGCAGTTTGAGCTGAAATACCGTCTCATCGTTGGCGGCCAGACCCGCCACACCAGGCTCACGGCCAGAAAATCAAGTGATGACCGGCATGTGATCATCGGAGTGGAGAACATAGAGGATGAGGTGATCAAAGAAAAGGAGCACCTGAAGGCCCTGAACACCGAAAAGGAGCTTGCAAGACGGGATGAACTGACGGGCACCCGAAACAAGACCGCCTTTTCGGAGCTTGAACAGTCCATCCAGGAAAACATCAATAACGGCATGACCTACCTTCCCTTTGCCATCGCTGTCTGCGACCTCAACAACCTGAAAAAGAAAAACGATACCGAGGGCCACAAGGCAGGCGACGAATACATCAAAGTCTCTGCGGATCTGCTCTGCAGGATATTTGACCACAGTCCCGTTTTCCGTATCGGCGGCGACGAATTTGCTATATTGCTTCGCGGTGAGGACTACTCCTTCAGAAAGGACCTCGTGGCAAGGCTGCGGGAGGTGTCGATGTCAAACCGCGACAAACACGACGGTCCGGTCATCGCTGTCGGGATGTCGGAATTTGACCCCTCAGGCGACACGGATGTCAAAGACATCTTTGAAAGAGCAGACCAGCTGATGTATGAAGACAAGCGCAAACTCAAGGGAGAACTGTAATGTTTCAGAGGGACGGTTCTCTGTTACGCCGGACACATTTTTTTCACAGACAGAACATTTTTTGAACTCAATCGAAATATAAAATGACCTCAGGATAATAAAAACGGAGGTCATTTTTTTATGAGCGAAAACTGTTTCGAAAGGATAGAAACAAAATATCTCCTTGACAGAAAAAAATACGCGGATTTCTGTGTCGCCGCAGGCACCCGGATAAAGATGGATGAGTACGGCGACTCAAAGATCCTCAACATCTATTTTGACAACGATACCTACGAGCTGGTGCGGCGTTCGATAGAAAAACCCGCCTACAAGGAAAAACTGAGGCTTCGCACCTACGGCATCCCAGAGGACGACACCCCGGCCTTCATCGAGATCAAAAAGAAATACGGCGGGATAGTTTACAAGCGCAGGATAACGATGCCCTACGCTGAGGCCTTTGATTATCTGACAACGGGCTGGAAGGAAGGCAGGAAGCCCGAGGCTGTAAAAAATGAGCAGATTGGCCGTGAGATCGATCATTTCATGAGTTTCTACGATCCGGAGCCGAAATTTTTCATAGGCTATGACAGGATAGCGACCTATTCAAAGGAGGACCCTTCCCTTCGCATCACCTTTGACAGGAACCTGCGCTACAGACAGACCGGATGCGACCTTCGAAAAGGTGACACGGGTCTGCTCTATGACGGCGGCGAGAATATCCTGATGGAGATCAAGGCAGCAGGCGCATATCCCCTGTGGCTTACAGAGATCCTTGACCGGCTTTCCATCTATCCGGCTTCATTTTCAAAATACGGATCCGTCTATCAGAAAACCTACAAAAACGTGCCCATTACTGATTACATGAACGTAACCAAAGTCCGTACCGCCGGTATGACTGCATTTGAAATGCCCGCCCGGCCGGTCGCAATCTGATAAAAAAGGAGAAAACACTATGTTTGATACGATACTTGCCGAAAGCGGAACCCTGAGCGTTGAAACCGCCCTCATATGCACCGGTGCATCGCTCATACTCGGACTTGTCATAGCCCTTGTTTTCATGAAAAATGCGAATTCATCGAAATCCTACCTCATCACTCTGGTGCTGATGCCGATGATAGTTGAGGCGGTGATTATGCTGGTAAACGGAAATCTTGGCACGGCAGTCGGTGTCATGGGGGCCTTTTCCCTCGTACGGTTCCGTTCAATGCCCGGCACCTCAAGGGAGATCATGGGTATTTTTCTTGCCATGGCTGCCGGAGTTGCAACAGGCACAGGTTATGTGGGGTTTGCGGCGTTGTTTACCCTCATTGCCTGTCTCATCCTGCTGCTGCTTGAAAGCGGGGGCTTCGGAAATGCAGGCAGTGCCGAAAAGGATCTGAAGATCACTATCCCGGAAAGTCTTGATTATACAGGGATCTTCGATGATATATTTGCAAAATACACGAAAAAGAGCGAGCTTTTGAAGGTGAAGACCACGAACATGGGAAGCATGTACGACCTGTCCTACAGGATCAGGCTGAATGATGCCAGAGCCGAAAAAGAATTCATCGACGAGCTGCGCACCCGTAACGGAAACCTGACCATCGTGTGCGGCAGAGTAAGCGAAACAGGGGACGGTTCTCTGTGACAGAAAGCGTATCACAGGGACGGTTCTCTGTGACGCAGGATGGGGAAAAACCTGTGAAACGCTGATAAATACTGATGTAACACAGAACCGTCCCCCTGATTCAGAACCGTCCCCCTGATTCAAAAAATGAAAGGAGACAATATGAAGAAGAAAATTTTTGCAATCGTATTAACTGTTGTGCTTGCGGCCTCGCTTTTGACGGGGTTTGCAAAAAGCGGAAAAAAGGGATCGGCAGAAACAGATAGTACCGGGGAGCTGGTGGAGTTTACCGGAAACGGCGGGAAAGGCGCATCCACCACAAAGGGCGTAAACGTGGAGCTTTCCGCAGATCTGCCGGACAATGCCTATGAGGATGATATTGACAAAAAGGATGCGGACGCCGTCATCACGCTGAACAAAACCTCAGTCAAAGTTGACGGCACGGGTGCAAAGGCCTCTGGATCCACGGTCACCATAAGCGCAAAGGGAATTTATTACATAACAGGCACCCTTCAAAACGGCAGTATCATCATTGATAATAAAAACGGCGAAAACATCCGCCTCGTCCTCGACGGCGCAGATATCACATCAAAAAGCGGTCCCTGCATCAAAGTAAATGATGCGAAAAACGTCTTTGTCATAATGAAGAACGGAACAAAGAACACCCTGACCTGCACAGATGCGGAAAGTGCTGCCATCGATTCACAGACGGACATTTACTTTGGCGGCAGCGGATCACTTGACATCACGGCCGCAAAGGACGGCATCACTTCAAAGGATGATATCGGGATCGCAGGCGGGACCATCAGGATCAAGGCGGAGGATGACGGCATCACCGGAAAGGATTCCGTGCAGATCGCAGACGGCAATATAACCGTTGATGCAACAGATGACTGCATCAAATCCTCAAAGGATGATGACCCCGAAAAGGGCTTTGTCGTGATAGACGGCGGACAGATCACGCTTTCATCAAAGGAAGGCAAGGGCGTGAAATCCGTATATGCCTTTGTGCTGAATGACGGGAAGCTGACAGTGACGGGGTGCGATGAAGGCATCCAGAGCCTGAACATCGTACAGAACGGAGGAACCATAGACATAACCTCAAACGACGACGGCATAAACGTGACCGACAAAACAGCATCCGCAAACGCGGCAGCCACTCAGGACTCAGCAGAAAGATCAAACGCAGCATCCACGCAGGGCACTGCAAAAAAATCCGGCTCAGCAGCCACACAGGACTCTGCAAAAAACACATCAGCCTCGCAGAACCGGACAGATAATAAAAACAGATCCGGCTCGCAGAACCGGCCGGAAAATGCAGACACACCCATGCAAAGACCCGACGATATGCAAAGACCCGGCGATATGCAAAGACCTTCCGGAGCAGACGCCCCGTCAGGAAACATGATACGCGAAAGACGCCTTGATATACAGGGCCAGGCAAACAGACCGGAAAAAATGCAGGGTCAAAACGGAATTATGCAAAAAGGCTTCATGCAGCGCCCTGACCGCATGCAGGGTCAAAACGGCATGATGCCCGGACAGGGCATGGGCGGACGCGGCACCTTTGAAAACATCGACGGATGTGTTGTCATAAACGGCGGGACATTAAAGATCCATGCAGGCGGAGACGGCATCGACAGCAACGGAGACATACTGGTAAACGGCGGAACGGTCTACGTGTACGGTCCCATACATCAGGGTGACGGCGCCATCGATATGAACGGAGTATACGAACAGAATGGCGGAAAGGTCTATATCCCGCAGAATGCAGGAATGATGGAGTTTTAGGCAAAACGGGGGACGGTTCTCCTGTCTCGTGAAATACCAAGACAGGAGAACCG
>JAFSWJ010000315.1 GCA_017444545.1 Lachnospiraceae bacterium | reverse complement strand
TGATGGTGATGCTCATGCTCATCCTCGTCCTCATCGGGCAGATTCTTCATCTCCTCCAAAAGCGAATCCACCAGGGTGTGTCCCTTTTCCATGGCCGCTATGATCATATCTCCCTTTATATCATCCCAGGGAGTCGTGATGATCACGGCGTCCTTATTATGCTCACGCAAAAGACCGTTCAGCTCCAGAAGCTTTGCCTCATCCATCTTTTGTGTACGGCTGATGATGATGGTACCGGCGCTTTCCACCTGGTTGTTGAAAAACTCACCGAAGTTTTTCATGTACATCTTTGTCTTCGTACCGCCAACTACCGCAACCAGGGAATTGATGGTAACCTTGTCTTCCTTTTCGTTTACCCTTTCAACAGCCTTTGCCACATCGGAAAGCTTGCCCACTCCCGAGGGCTCGATCACTATACGGTCAGGGGCGTATTCCTCTATGACCTTTGTGAGCGCCTCCCTGAAATCACCCACCAGAGAGCAGCAGATGCAGCCGGAATTCATCTCCGTGACGTTTATGCCGGCGTCGCGCAGGAACCCTCCGTCTATGCCTATCTCACCGAATTCGTTCTCAATGAGGACAACCTTTTGTCCCGCAAACGATTCTGCGATGAGCTTTTTGATGAGAGTGGTCTTGCCTGCTCCCAGAAATCCTGAAATGATATCGATCTTTGTCATAATCCTTCCTCCTCAAGTAAACTGTCTATATATTTGCAAACCTCGTCCCTTCCCGCTCCCGTCGATGCGGAAAAAGGAATGAGTCTGTCCTCTTCCCTCAGTCCCAGATCATTTTTTATCAGCTCCAGGGACTTTTTCACCTCTGATCTTTTGAGCTTGTCAAGCTTTGTTGCCGCCACTGCACAGCAAAGATTTTTTGAACGGATCCACTCGTACATATCCCTGTCATCCGCTGTGGGTCTGTGCCTGATATCAACGAGAAGTATGATCCCCTTGAGAGTCTTTGAACCGGAAAGGTACTTTTCGATCATCCTTCCCCACTTTTTTTTGAATTCAAGGTCTACCTTTGCATAGCCGTAGCCCGGCAGATCCACCAGGGTGAACTCATCGTTTATATTATAGAAATTCATGGTCTGGGTCTTGCCCGGAGTCCCGGAGGTCCTTGCCAGAGCCTTTCTTTTGACGATGGAATTGATGAGTGAGGATTTCCCCACATTGCTCCTTCCCGCAAAAGCAAATTCGGGTCTGCCCGTTTGAGGCAGACCCTTTGTTGTTACACCTGCTACAGTTTCAAGCACCGCTGTTTTTATTATCATAAGACCTCTTCTTGTAACCGTGATGCTCGTCGTGAACCACCAAAGGCTCTCCCTTTTTTTCCACCGTACTCTTCGTGATGATGACCTCTCTGATGGTCTCGTCCGAAGGGACCCTGAACATCACATCGGTCAGTATCTCTTCAAGGATCGACCTCAGGCCTCTCGCTCCGGTCTTTCTGGCTATGGCCTTGTCGGCTATGGCTGCCACTGCGTCCTTTTCAAAGGTGAGCTTCACGTCGTCAAGTTCCATGAGCCTGACATACTGTTTGATGATCGCACTCTTGGGCTCGGTCAGGATCCTGATGAGGGCATCCCTGTCCAGATTGTCGAGTGCCACACTGACCGGCAGTCTTCCCACAAGCTCGGGGATGATACCGAATTTCAGCAGATCATGCTGCTGCACCTGGGAGAGGATCTCTCCCACGTCGCGCTC
>JAFSWJ010000314.1 GCA_017444545.1 Lachnospiraceae bacterium | reverse complement strand
TCAAAGAAAGGGCTTTTAAATCTTGACTGTATGACAGTCACAGGAAAGACCGTTGGCGAAAACATCAAAGATGTCGTAAATCTTGATCCGGAAACCATCAGACCGATAGATAACCCCTTCAGCCCCGAGGGAGGCATAGCCGTCCTCAAGGGCAATATTGCTCCGGATACCGGCATCGTAAAACGTTCCGCAGTGGCACCTTCCATGATGGTACACGAAGGACCCGCCAGGGTATTTGACTGCGAAGAGGATGCCATAGCTGCGATATACGGTGGAAAGATCAAACCGGGCGATGTGGTGGTCATCAGATACGAGGGTCCCAAGGGAGGTCCGGGCATGAGAGAGATGCTGAATCCCACCTCCGCCATAGCAGGCATGGGACTTGGAGAGACTGTCGCACTTTTGACGGACGGAAGATTCTCCGGAGCCTCAAGAGGAGCCTCAATAGGACATATCTCACCGGAAGCCGCAGTGGGAGGCCCTATAGCCCTGATCAGGGAAGGAGACATCATAAAGATCAACATACCGGAAAACTCCCTCAACGTTGATGTTTCCGATGCAGAACTGAACGAACGCAAAAAGGAATGGAAGCCAAAGGAACCCAGGGTGACGACCGGTTATCTTGCCCGTTACGAAAAACTGGTCACCAGCGGAAACAGAGGCGCCATACTTGAGATAAAGTAAGAACTGGAGGTTTTATTATGCAGCTTACAGGAGCCGAGATAGTAATAGAGGTCCTGAAGGAACAGGGAGTGGATACCGTGTTCGGATATCCGGGTGGTACCATCCTCAATGTATACGACGAGCTATACAAGCACAGTAATGAGATAAGACATATTCTGACATCCCATGAACAGGGTGCTTCGCATGCAGCGGACGGATATGCAAGGAGCACCGGAAAGGTCGGTGTGTGTTTTGCGACCTCCGGTCCCGGAGCCACAAACCTTGTGACAGGCATAGCTACTGCATATATGGATTCAGTCCCGATGGTGGCGATCACGGCAAACGTCAATCTGCCTCTTTTGGGCAAGGATACCTTTCAGGAGGTTGATATAGTCGGCATAACAATGCCGATCACAAAGCACGGCTACATAGTCAAGGATGTGAGTATCCTGGCGGATACATTGAGAAAGGCCTTCAGCATAGCAAAAAGCGGCAGGCCCGGACCCGTCATAGTCGACATCACAAAGGATGTGACTGCGGCAAAATGCCGGTTTGAAGCGGCATCCTCACCCTCGGCATCCTTTCCTGATCCCGTGATCGATGAAGCAAAGCTGAAAGAAGCCGCAAGGCTCATAAACAAAGCCAAAAAGCCCTATATCTATGTCGGCGGAGGAGCCGTCATATCCGGGGCTTCAAAAGAGCTTGGAGACTTTATAGAAAAGATTGATTCTCCCGTCTGTGACACCCTCATGGGAAAGGGGGCTGTCAGTGCCTATGATCCGCATTACACAGGCATGATAGGTATGCACGGTACGAAAACATCAAACAAAGGCGTATCGGAGTGCGACCTTCTGATCGCTCTCGGGGCCAGGTTTTCCGACCGTGTTGTGGGAAATGCAAAGCGTTTTGCCTCCCATGCAAAGATACTTCATATCGACATCGATGATGCGGAGATAAACAAGAATATAAGGACCGATGCATATGTCACCGGAGACCTGAGGGAGGTGTTAAAGCGCCTTCTTCCACTGGTCGACGAAAAGGACAACAGTGAATGGAATGCCCATATCAGGGAATACAGCAAAAAATTCCCTCTCGATTATCCGAAGGACAGGCTCACCTGCCCCTATGTGATCGAAAGGCTTGATGAGCTGACCTCCTCAGATGCCATCGTATCTACAGATGTGGGACAGCATCAGATGTGGACAGCCCAGTTCTACAGGTTCAGGTCACCCAGACAGTTCCTGACATCAGGCGGACTGGGGACCATGGGATACGGTCTGGGCGCCTGCATAGGTGCAAAAGCCGGAAATCCTGACAGAGTCTGCGTCAATATAGCCGGAGACGGATGTTTCAGGATGAATATGAACGAGCTTATGACCGCAGCAAGAAACAGGATCCCTGTTATCGAGATAGTCATTGACAACAGGGTTCTGGGAATGGTCAGACAGTGGCAGACCCTGTTTTATGACAAAAGATATTCAAACACCGTGCTCGAAGACAGTTCTGATTATGTAAAGATCGCGGAGGGCATGGGCTGCAATGCAGTGAGAGTCACAAAAAAGGAAGAAGTTGACAAGGCGTTAAAAAAGGCTTTGGCATCCGATGTGCCCACCGTCATAGATGTGGTAATAGAGGAGGATGACAAGGTGTTTCCGATGGTTTCGCCGGGAGGCGCCATCGAGGAGGCGTTTGATGAAAATGATATCAGGGAAGGAAGGGCCTGAAAAACGGAAAAGTATATATTTCCCGATCCTTTTTGCTGCCTTGTTTTCAGCCGGGATGATACTTTTCGGAAACAATGTCTATGCCACCGGTTTTACCTGCAGTGATTATTTCAACAGGCTTGTTGTGACGAGTCCCGCAATGGATCTTGTTTCATCCGATGACGGATCGGATGATTACTCGCTCACCATACTTCGGGACGGCAATATAATCGGTGTCATAACCGAAGATGACATCACAAAAAAGAGTATGTCGCTTCCTGTCGGCAGGATCAGGGGAGGTTCTTTCCAATCGGGAGCATTTCCGGATATTTCCGAAGAAAAGGATTTCGGACTGGTTAAAAACCTGAAATTTGATGAGGAACTCATAGACAGAGCCATCAGGCGGCTTGAATTTGTAAGCGTTCTTCCGGATCATCCGCAGCTGGTAGTCAGGATAACCATGAACGAGGACGGTCTGTATGAACTTGACGATAATCATGACAGCATACGTGACAAGGACAGACTGATCGAATCTATAAAAAATGCCATAGAAGAGGGAGATGACACCCTTGATCTTTCCGGCTGTGACTTTTCGCTTGATCTTCCCTACAGTGATGACCAGCTAAAGCTCCTCGATTTTTTTGAAGAGGTGAAAAAATGGCAGGAAGCCAGGATCGAGCTTACGGACATGGGAACTTCCCGTATACTTGATGAGAAGGATCTGGCAGATCTCATGGTATCAAGCGACGGTTCCTCGCCCCTCATGGGAACAGACGGAAAGCCGGTCCTTTCCGAAGCAAAACTCGATGATATCTGTCTTGAGATAAAAGATGCTTTCACAAGCTATGATTCCACCTTCTGGTGGAAAAAACACAACGGGGGAACGGTATCCTTTAATCATGTAAAATACGGCGTGGAGGTTGACCGGGAAAAGACCTATGACCTCCTGAAGGATGCCATAATAAGCGGAAAAGGCTACAGCGGCACTCCCGTTTACACGGAGGATTCAAAGCACAACAGGATTGGAGACACCTATGTCGAGGTTGACATGACAGCCCAGAAGATGTATTTCTTCATGAACGGGAAGCTCAGGCTTGAAAGTGATGTGGTGACCGGAAACAAGGCGCACCGCAATGATACTCCCCAGACCATCGAACCCATTTATTTCATGCAGAGAAACAGGGTGCTGGTGGGAGAAAACTACAGGACGCCGGTTAAATTCTGGATGGCCTTTCACAATCATGTCGGATTGCATGATGCGACCTGGCGCGGACGTTTCGGAGGCGAGATCTACAAAACAGACGGATCACACGGATGCGTGAACCTCCCTCTGAAGACCGCAGAAGAGCTTTACGGATATGTCAGGGTGGGAACACCCGTTATAACATATTATTGAAATCTACACTACAAACAAAAGGAGATCATGGACAAATGAGCAGAGTATTCAATTTCTCAGCAGGACCGGGAATGCTCCCGGAAGAGGTATTAAAAACAGCAGCCGAACAGATGCTTGATTATGAGGGCTCCGGACAATCCGTCATGGAGATGAGCCACAGGTCAAAGGTGTATGACGGCATAATAAAAACAGCCGAGGCTGACTTCAGAAAACTCGTTAATGTCCCCGACAACTATAAGGTGCTTTTCCTTCAGGGCGGAGCTTCAACCCAGTTTGCTATGATCCCCATGAATCTGATGAAAAACCGTGTAGCGGACTTCATCGTCACGGGGCAGTGGGCAAAAAAAGCATGGCAGGAGGCTTCAAAATACGGGACGGCAAACAAGATAGCATCGAGCGAGGACAAAACCTTTTCCTATATTCCCGATGTATCCGATCTCCCCGTAAGTGATGATGCGGATTACGTTTATATCTGCCAGAACAATACGATCTACGGTACAAAATATAAAGAACTTCCCAACACAAAGGGAAAACTCCTCGTATCGGATGTATCCTCCATGTTCCTCTCAGAGCCCATGGATGTGACAAAGTACGGCCTGGTTTACGGCGGTGTCCAGAAAAATGTGGGACCGGCGGGAGTAGTCATCGTTGTGATCAGAGAAGATCTCATCACCGATACCCCTCTTCCCGGAACACCCACCATGCTCACCTACAAGACACATGCGGATGCAGATTCACTTTACAATACACCTCCCTGCTACAACATTTATGTATGCGGTCTGGTATTCAAGTGGCTCTTAAAGCTTGGCGGACTTGAGGTGATCAAAAAGATGAACGAGGAAAAGGCAGCGATCCTTTATGACTTCCTTGACAATTCAAAGATGTTCAAGGGTACGGTTGTCCCCGAATACAGATCATTGATGAATGTTCCTTTTGTAACGGAAAGCGATGAGCTCAACGCAAAATTCATAAAGGAAGCGGAGGCAAACGGCTTTGTAAACCTCAAGGGTCACAGGAGCGTAGGCGGCATGAGGGCTTCCATTTACAACGCCATGCCAAAGGAAGGTGTGGAAAAGCTTGTTGAATTCATGAAGAAATTTGAGTCGGAGAATTAAAAGAGGAGAGGAAAGATGTTCAAATACAACTGCTTAAACAATATAGCAAAGATAGGACTTGACGGCTTTGATGATAATTTCATCGCATGCGATGATCCGAAGGATGCAGACTGCCTGCTTGTCAGATCAGCCTCCATGCACGAGATGGAATTTGGCGATAACCTCCTTGCCATAGCAAGGGCGGGAGCCGGTGTGAACAATATCCCTCTTGATAAATGTGCCGAAAAGGGAATTGTGGTCTTTAATACTCCGGGTGCAAACGCCAACGGTGTAAAGGAGCTTGTGATAGCCGCAATGCTTCTTGCAAGCCGTGATATCACCGGCGGCATCAACTGGGTGGCATCACAGGAGGGTGTCGAAGACATAGCAAAGCTTGCCGAAAAGCAGAAAAAAGCCTATGCGGGAACAGAGATCTACGGAAAGAAGCTTGGTGTCATAGGACTCGGAGCCATAGGCATACAGGTTGCAAATGCAGGTGTGAACCTGGGTATGGAGGTTTACGGTTATGATCCCTATATCTCCATCGATGCCGCATGGAAGCTTTCAAGAGCCGTAAAGCATGTAAAGGATGTTTCCGAGATATATGCAAACTGCGACTTCATCACGGTTCATGTACCTTTGATGGAAGCGACAAAAAAGATGATCGATGTGAATGCCATAAAGCTCATGAAAAACAGCGCGATCCTCATCAATCTGGCCCGTGATCTGCTGGTGGATGAAAGTGCCGTTGTCGAGGCCTTAAAGGTCGGAAAGCTCCGTAAATATGTCTGCGATTTCCCTAATCCCGTAAATGTGGGAAAAGAGGGCTGCATCATCATACCTCATCTGGGTGCCTCAACGGAGGAGTCCGAAGACAACTGTGCCGTAATGGCGGTTCAGGAGCTTTCTGATTACATGGAAAACGGAAACATCAAAAACTCCGTGAATTTCCCTTCGATAAATATGGGACCCTTTGAAAAGGCCTCAAGGATACTGATCTTCCACAAGAACGTGGCAAACATGATCACAAAGTATTCCGCCATCCTCGGAGAGGCAGGGATAAACATTTCCGAGATGAACAACAAATCAAAGGGCGACAACGCCGTCACGATGATGGATACGGATATGACCGTAAATGACGAACTGGTCGAAAAACTCTCCAAAGCAGACGGTGTCTACAGGGTGAGGATAGTAAAGTAAAGGTAGAAAAAATGGCAGATATCAGACCTTTCTGTGCCACAAGGCCGCAAAAAGAAAAGGCTTCGCACATAGCCGCTCTTCCCTATGATGTGATGGATACGGCGGAAGCCAGAGCCGAGATAGAAAAGGAGCCCCTTTCGTTTTTAAGGATCGACAGGGCTGAGACCTCCTTTCCCGATGATGTTGCCTTTAATGATCCGAGGGTCTATGAAAAGGCTGCATCCCTCCTTTCAGGAATGATCGAAAACGGTGACTTTCTGACGGATGAAAAACGGTTTTATTATATCTATGAGCTAACAATGGAAGGGCGGAGCCAGACCGGGATAGTTGCGGTTGCTTCAGCGGATGATTACCGGCATGGGATCATAAAAAAACATGAGAACACGAGGGCCGACAAGGAAAAGGACAGGATAGAACATGTTTCGGCCTGCAGTGCGCAGACAGGACCCATCTTTCTTGCCTACAGAAAAAACGATGTCATAGCCTCAGTCACGGAAAAGACAAAAAAGGAACCCTGCGAATATGACTTCGTATCTCCTGACGGCATCAGGCACAGGGTCTGGATAATAAAAGAGGACGGCGACATCGAAAGGATAAGAGATGCTTTTTCCGCCACAGACAGCATCTATATCGCAGACGGACATCACAGATGCGCCTCAGCGGTAAAGGTATGCCTGAAAAAAAGAGAAGAAGCCGGTGAGAGTGCCGATCCCGATGCCGAATACAACTATTTCCTTTCCGTTCTCTTTCCGGATGATGAATTAAAGATACTTGATTACAACCGGACAGTAGCTGACCTGAACGGTCTTTCCGAGGAAAGATTCTTTGACAGGCTCAGAAAGAAATTTGATATTGAGACAAAGGAGGGACAGGTCTTTCGCCCCGAAAGGAAGGGATGTATCGGTATGTACATAAGCGGGACCTGGTATGCCCTTTCATTAAAGGAACCGCTGACTACAGATGATCCGGTGGAAAACCTGGATGTTTCGATACTTCAAAATGAAGTGCTCTCGCCGATCCTTAATATCGAGGATCCGAAGACCGACAGCAGGATAGATTTCATCGGGGGCATCAGGGGGCTTTCGGAGCTTTGCCGGAGGGTGGATTCCGGAAGGGCTGCTGTTGCATTTGCCATGTATCCCACATCCATCGATGAGCTTTTTGCCGTTGCGGACGAAGGAAAGCTCATGCCGCCCAAATCAACCTGGTTTGAACCCAAGCTCCGCTCGGGTCTTTTCATTCACAAGTTTTAGAAAGAGGTAGTACATCATGGCTATGTCAAAAAAATTATACAATCTGATGGACTGGGCTGAGATCGAAGCCGTCACTTATTCAGAAGAAGACCACCCGAAGGGTGTACTCGGAGCACATCCCGTCCGCGGCGGGCAGACACTGGTGACCGCCTATCGTCACGACGCAAAAAAGATGGCTATCAGATTCAAGGGCGAAAAAAAGAGCACCGAGAGGGAGCTTGCCGATGAGGAGGGCTATTTTGCCATACTTGTAAAAAACCGTGAGCCCTTTGATTATTCCTTTATCATCACGGATGAAAACGGTGATACCCGTGAAGAATATGATCCCTACTCCTTTGCGGGAGTACTGAACAAAAGAGATATTCAGAAGTTTTCAGCAGGTATACATTACAAAAGCTATGATGCCATGGGCGCTCAGATCATGGAGCTTTCCGGTGTATCCGGGGTGCATTTTGCCGTATGGGCACCCTCTGCCATCAGAGTCAGCGTGGTCGGAGACTTCAACAACTGGGACGGACGCATACATCAGATGGAAAAGCTCTGGGATTCCGGTGTTTATGAGCTTTTCATCCCCGGAGTCAAAAAAGGTGACAGATACAAGTATGAGATAAAGATGAAGAACGGTATCTGTATCCTCAAAAACGACCCCTACGAATTTGAAAGAGAAGAGAGGGAAGACGGTGCTTCCGTAGTAAAGGGACTCCACGAATTTGTTTTCACGGATGATGAGTGGATCGAAAAAAGAGACAGGGTAAAGATATCGGAAAGCCCCGTATCTGTCTGTGAGATCGATACAAATCAGCTTTATGAAAAAACAAAGAACATAAAAAAGCTGGCACAGAAGATCTCGGACTATGTGACCGAAAACGGATATACCCATGTGCTTTTGGATGAGATCAGCAATGACAATGATCCCATGTTCTGCCCGTCTGCTTCGGTTCTTTCATGTGACGGTCTCATGAACCTTGTAAATGAACTCCACAAAAAGGATATCGGAGTTTTGTTCAACTGGGATACGGTGAAGTTTTCCGAACGAAACGGAGGGCTTTCTCTCTTTGACGGTTCCTGCCTCTATGAGGATCCCGATGAAAAGAGAAGCTTTTATCCCGGCGGGGGATACAGATATTTCAATACCGGCAGGAGCGAGGTCAGAAATCTGCTCATAGCAAATGCCCTTTACCTGATACTGGTGTTTCACGCAGACGGTCTGAAGGTAAATGACGTGGCAAAGCTTCTCTACCTTGACTACGACAAGGGACCGGGACAGTGGACTCCCAATATGTACGGCGGAAACGAGAACCTTGATGCCATTGATTATTTCAAGCATCTGAACTCGGTCATAAAAAAGCTTTCCGGCGGTATCATGATGACCGCAGATGATGAATCGGTCTATCCCGACATCACAAAGGATGCAGATGAGGACGGCTGCGGCTTTTCCTTAAAGATAAACAACGGATGGTTCACTGATGTTTCAGGTTATCTTGCCTATGAGCCTTTGAGCAGATCGGCACATTACAACGAGGTCTGTTTCCCTATGGTCTATCAGTATAATGAAAGATTCCTGCTCCCCCTGTCAAAGAGCAAGGCGGAATTCGGAAGAAGATCTCTCTATGACATGATGTCGGGCGATGATGATGAAAAGTTTTCAAACCTGAGGGCTCTTTATTCATTTTTCATGTTCCATCCCGGGAAAAAGCTCATATATCCCGGACTTGATATTCCGGAAAAGCTTGATGACAGATTCTGCCTGTGTCTGAAGGATCTTTTGAACCTTTACAAAAACGAAAAGGCTCTCTATGGCTCTGACGACCTCCCTGAATGCTTTGAGTGGATAAACAATATCTCCGCCAATGAAAATATCCTCGTATTTGCAAGATACAGCAGGGACAAAAAGGATCTGCTGGTCTGTGTGGTAAACTTCCTGAGCATCCCCAGGAAGGAATACAAGATAGGTGTTCCGTCAGCCGGAAAATACACCGAGATCTTTAATTCGGATTCGGAAAAATACGGGGGCTTCGGTTTTGTCAACCAGAAGAGCATAACATCCAAAAAGGATGAGTGCGATATGAGAGAGGATTCCCTCCGGGTAAGAGTCGCTCCCATGAGCGTCACACTGTTTAAGCATTCCGATACTTGAAATAAATCTGACATTTGCTTATAATACTCTGGTGGTGTAGAGTTTGTCTCAAACGATTTTGAGCATGACACCATGGTATGCCGATATGGCTCAGTTGGTAGAGCAACGCATTCGTAATGCGTGGGTCGAGTGTTCGAGTCACTCTATCGGCATTTGAATATTGCCGGAGGATA
>JAFSWJ010000313.1 GCA_017444545.1 Lachnospiraceae bacterium | reverse complement strand
TGAACATTGCATCACCGAAGGAGAAAAAGCGGTATCTTTGATCGATCGCTTCCCTGTAGGCATCAAGTATTGTTTCCCTGCCTGCAAGAGCAGACACCAGCATCAAAAGTGTGCTCTCCGGCAGATGAAAATTTGTGATGAGGGCATCCGTGACCTTGAAGGTATATCTGGGATAGATAAAGATATCCGTATCACCGGAACCTGCTTTCACAAAGCCTTTCCCGTCAGCTGCGGATTCCACTGTCCTGCAGCTTGTGGTTCCGACACAGATCACCCTGCCATTTTCCTGTTTTGTACTGTTTATGATGTCTGCTGTTTCTTCCGATACGCTGTACCACTCGGAATGCATATGGTGATCAAGGATATTTTCGGCTTTCACGGGTCTGAAGGTTCCCAGTCCCACGTGAAGCGTCACGTACGCGATCTTCACTCCGGACTTCTCTATCCGTCCCAAAAGCTCCTTTGTAAAATGAAGTCCCGCCGTGGGCGCCGCGGCTGACCCGTCATACTTTGCGTATACGGTCTGGTATCTGCTTTTGTCCTTCAGAGCATGTGTGATATACGGAGGCAGCGGCATGGTACCCAGCTCATCGAGGATCTCCTCCCATATTCCCGTATAATAAAACCGTACCAGCCTGTTTCCGTCGGAAAGCACTTTTTCTATCGAAGCTTTGAGCCTTCCTTCACCAAAGGTGACTTTCGAGCCTTCCTTCAGCTTTTTTCCGGGCTTTACGATGGCTTCCCACACATCTCCTCCCTTATTGTTTAATAGGAGGATCTCAACAGCCGCACCTGTTTCCTCTTTTGATCCAAGAAGCCTTGCCGGTATGACCTTTGTGTCGTTTAATACAAGACAGTCTCCTTTTTTCAGATACTCCGTGATATCCGAAAAATGCCTGTGATCTCTTTTGCCCGAGGTCCTGTCAAGGACCAGAAGCCTTGAATCATCCCTTTTTTCAAGGGGATCCTGGGCGATAAGTTCAGGCGGCAGGTCATAATAATAATCGCTTTTAAGTACAGCCTTTTCCATTATGAACGTAGTTCGATGCCCATGGAAGAAAGGCCGTTTAATATCTTTTTCATTGCCGCATTTACTTCATCATCAGACAGTGTCTTTTCTTTGTTCCTGAACACGATGTTAAAGGCCATGGACTTGTGTGATGAGAGTATCTGGTCTCCCTCGTAGATATCAAACAGGCTGCAGCTTTCAAGGATCTTTCCGCCTCTCTGGATGATCATGTCCTCGATGGAGCCTTCAAGCACTTCCTTTGGAACAAGAATGGAAATGTCTCTTGATACTGCGGGGAATTTTGCGATACCCGAATATTTTCTGTCAAAATCGGCCTTTTCCGTGATCTTCGGCATATCAAGCACTGCCACATACACCTCAGCCTTTGCCATGTCATAGGCTTTGCAGGTCAGAGGATGAACCTGACCGAGATATCCTATCTTTTCATTGTCATATATGATATCAGCCTGACGTCCCGGATGCAGGTAAGGTCTGCCGCTTTCGGGATCATAGTGAGGTCTCTTTGTCATTCCAGCCTTCACAAGGAATTCCTCGATCACTCCCTTGAGGCTGTAGAAATCACCCTCTCCGAAAAATCCAAGTGTCAGCTGCATTCTTTCATCCGGCAGTTTTTCAAGAGGAAGGCTTTCTGGAATATAGATATTACCAAGCTCATAGAGCTTCACATCTTTGTTCTTCCTGTTGAAATTTGTCGAAAGCGAGGTCAGTATGCCGTTTAAGGGCAGCGTCCTCATTATGGAAAAATCAACACCCAGAGGATTTGATATGGTGATGGCATTTCTTTCGATTGCATCCGAAGGAAGCCTCAGTTTGTCAAATACCGCAGGGCTTTCAAAGGAATAGCAGTAGCCCTGGGAAAATCCGAAGCTTTCGACAACATTTCTTGCCAGATCCTCAACACGAAGTTTGAATGGAAGACTTCCGACGCACTCGGGATCATCGGGAAACGTGACGGGTATCCTGTCATATCCGAAAAATCTGGCCACTTCTTCCGAAGTATCAGCAAATCCGACCAGATCCTGTCTGAAGGTCGGGCAGATGAGTTCTTCTGAAGAGCTGTCATACTCAACCTCTACCCTTTTAAGGTATGAGATCATATCCTCTTTTGAAATATCCGTGCCAAGATATCTGTTGATCCTGTCAGGCTCAAATTTGATCCTTTTCGGCTCGGGAAGGCTGTCATGAACATCAACCCTTCCGCCGACTACCACGCCGCAGCCAAGCTCCTCCACCAGCGAGCAGGCTCTTTCCATGGCTGCAAGGGCATTGTTTGCATCAAGTCCTTTTTCAAAGATACCGGAGGCGTCAGTACGCAGTCCCACCCTTCTTGCGGACTTTCTGATGTTGGTCCCGTTAAAGGTGGCAGCTTCAAACAGAACGGTTGTCACATCATCCGTGATCATGGAGTTTTCACCTCCCATGATGCCTGCGATACCCACTTCCTTCTGTCCGTCACAGATCATGAGAACATCGCTGTCCAGCTTTCTTTCAACACCGTCAAGGGTTGTGAAGGTCTCTCCGTCCTTTGCTCTTTTGACCACGATCTTTTTGTCTGCTATGGTCGAATAATCAAAAGCATGCATGGGCTGGCCGTATTCGAGCATCACATAGTTTGTGATATCCACAAGATTGTTTATGGGTCTGATGCCGCAGGCACGCAGCCTCTTTTTCATCCAGTCGGGAGAAGGTCCGATCTTTACATCCTTTACGACCCTTGCAACATATCTGGTACAAAGATCTTTGTCCCTAACCTCAACGCTGATATAATCTTCAGCCTTTTCATCATTTCCGGTTTCCCTGACATCGGGATACACAAAGGGCAGATCGAAGGTTGCTGCAGCCTCCCTTGCGATACCCATGATGCTGTAGCAGTCCACCCTGTTTGAGGTTATCTCATATTCAAACACCGTATCGTCAAGTCCCATATACTCTATGGCATCGCTTCCGGGTACCACATCTCCCGGGAGGATGTAGATCCCGTACTCGGGTGCTTCGGGATAGATATCCCTTGAAGACCCAAGCTCTTCTATAGAACACATCATTCCGTTTGATTCGACTCCGCGAAGCTTTCCGGCCTTTATCTTTACTCCGTTTTCAGGACTTCCTCCGTCATGATCCCCCGCGACCCTGCCTCCGTCCAAAACGACGGGAACCAGATCTCCCTCCTTCACATTGGGAGCTCCGGTGACTATCTGGGTGACTTTTTCTCCAACATCAACCTGACAGACTATCAGCTTGTCGGCATCGGGATGCGTTTCT
>JAFSWJ010000312.1 GCA_017444545.1 Lachnospiraceae bacterium | reverse complement strand
GTCTTAAAAAATCCGGGTCATTGAAGGGATTTGGAATCTCTTTCGGACCGGCATCATTATATGAATCCAGTTCATCATCATCCTCCTCCGGCACTTCTTCCTGTTCCTCTTCCTCCGGCTGTGCGGCATATACTGCCTCGATGGCATCATACTGTGCATTGATCCTATTCCAGTATTCTCCTTCCTTTTCAGGGGTAAGAGTTCCGTTTTTCCTTTCGGCGGCAAAATCCATCCATATGCTTTTCAGTTCGTAGCATGCCCCGGAATACTCAGTATTTCCGCTTCGCATATTTTCGTCTGCCACAATGGGTTCCATGGACTCTATCTCGGATGTCAATGTTCCCAGCCTGACATTTTTTGCAAAGCTCCTCAAGGCTGAAAGGCTGTCAGATACAGGTTTTTTGTTTTCCTGTTTCATCAGTTCCTGCGCCCTGTCAAGAGACCTTTCAACGGTTCCCAGCACATTCTGCAGCCTCTTTGCCAGGCTGTCATTGATATACTGCTGTCCGTCAGCCTTTACTCCTGTTATGAGATCCGGCTCTTTGTCGGTAAAAAATGACCGGTCCAAAAGATTATCTTCATCCGGATGAAGTCCGTTGAGTGCCTTGTTTGCGTAAGGTACCAGCAGTCCTTCGATGCATGATGCTATCTCCTTTTGCTGATCGGGCACACTCATGTTCCCGGGATCACTGATCACATGGTTCAAGCGGTCTAATAATTCCTGCTCCTTTGAGAAATCAGCATTTCCCTTCATTGCCTCATCTATGCGTTCCCGGTTTTCCTCACCCGTAAGTTCCCCGACGGCACCGGCTATGATACCCGGAATACCCCGAAGGTCGTTTTGAGAAACGGTTGAATAGATGTAGCCGGTCTTCTGGTTTACTATCAGAGATGTTCTGACCCTCTCTGCAATATTGTGGTCATCTGACACATTATAGGGTGATCCCGGAGAGGTCAGGATATCGATCGCCTTGCTGTAGTCATCACCCCTGCCCTCACGGGCCGCAAAGCTGTTAAATGCATCTTCGCCGATGGTACTCTTTACCGCATCCACAAATTCCTGTCCGTTTCCGGCATGTGCCTGAATGGCTCTCACCATATCATGAGCCCAGGGATCTGTCTTGTATATATCGTTCAGTTCCCTGTCCTTTTCAAACAGATCCGTAACATCCTTTATATCCTTTTCCCGCTCTTCTTCGGTGTATTCCTTTACGGGATTTTCATCAAACATCTGCTTCAGCGGGGAAGGATCCGCCAGGAGATTCTTTTCCGCATCCGTAAGCTTTCTTTCAACACATTTACTTATCCCAACGAGCGCATCAGCCAGCGTGTGAAAACCCGTTCTGATACTGTCCGGTGCACTTTTTATCAATTCCGAAACGGAATTGAGGATATCGTTTCTTCCCTCCTCGTTTGCCGGCGAAATGTTGGAAAGACTTTTCAGTTTTTCGGTTATGGCATTCATTGCAGATATTTCATCCTCAGTAAACCTCTTTCTATCCGGCTCCTGAGGTTTATCTTTCCTTGCTCCGCTTCGGTATTCCGCAAGCTTACTTTCATATCTGTCCCATTCTCTTTTGTTGGCTGCCTGACTATACTCAAAATAATGCGCAGTATTTGCCAGTTTTCCAAGCACATCAACATCAGACATGGGCCAGCCCTTTTCAATGAGACTCCGGCGCAGCATCACGGTATTCCTGTATCTGGTAAAGGGCTCCCTGTCGCCTGTAACGTCAGTGGCTGCAGAACTTATGATCTTTGGGAAGAGATCCTTTACCCTTTGATCCTTAAAGTTTTTTTGTATCTTCTGGATATCATAGAGCGAAGCTGCGGTTTCAGATATAAAGATACGTCTTACAGCCATCTCGTCATCAGGCGTAGTCTCATTCTTTGCCAGCCTGTCCTGATAGTTTTTGTATGCACTCATGGTCTTGAGGGCGTGTATGGTCGGACTCTGCAGGGGCAGTATCCTGTTTGCCCTCACATAATCACTGTTCTTTACCTCTTCCGTGGGATCGCCGTTTCTCTTTTTCGTATAATCACCGCTTCCCGTCATCAAAGTTCCAACGCAGTTTGCTATTTCCTGATCGCCCTTCTGGGTGAGCTGTTCCTCCGTAACACCCTTCACGGCCATGTCGACGACATCCAGCGCGATATTAAGAGTATTCATTGTTAAGCTGTCTGCCGAAAACTCTTCCGTGACCTGAAGCTTCCTTTTTTTCTCCTCAAAGGCACTGCGGGCCCGTTGCAGGATATCATCTATCCTTTCTTCCATGACTGCGTTGAAATATCTGACGGGACCCTCAGGATCATTGGTATTGTACATGAGAACAGTCATACTCTCTTCCGGATCATCCTCCAAGTTCACGGAGGCCTCCATCATTTCATCATGAAAGCCCATCCACATCGCCTTTTCCTCCGGATCGGTGGCAAAATTGGCCAGTTCATGGAAAAAACTGGTCATGGTCACAGTTACAGTCTGCCCGTATTTTCCGGTTGTCTTCAGGGTTACCTGTCCGGTGATCTCTCTAAGCTGCCTGTCCAGTTCCTCCTTGTCACTCATCATT
>JAFSWJ010000311.1 GCA_017444545.1 Lachnospiraceae bacterium | reverse complement strand
AGCCCCTTCCAGATATCGTCGAGACTGTAGGTCCATACCCCGTTTTCAAGCCTGTTTTCCCATGAATGTGCTCCGTTTGCGATGGGTCTGAAGTCCTCATCCGTCAGCACCGCCTTGATCCTGGTAGAACCAAACTCTATGCCCAGCGCAGTTTTCCCCTCCAAAATAGCCTGTTTTGCATCCATATGATACCTTCTCCTTTCTATAGATGAATCAGCTTATCTGTTATTTACAAACACCGGCTGCCTGTCTGACTCCTTCCCGGAACCCCCTCGTCACATGAAAGATCCCACTTAGTGCTGCTTTGTTCCCAACCTGACACGGTTCGCGGGTTTCCATTGCGAAGGACCGAAAGATCAACGCCCGGCAGACAGCCGGCTGTTTTTTATTTTATTATCGAGCGATATATTAGTCAAGGCAACTCATTAAATGGGGGGACAGTTCTCTGTTTCGTAAAAAACCAAAACAGAGAACCGTCCCCCCCCTGTTGAAGTTTCGTGAAAAACCAAAACAGAGAACCGTCCCCCTGTTCGCTAAGTCCGCTCCCGAAGTTCTTTGAAAAACTTCTGAAGCAGTTCCCTGCAGTCATCCTCCAAAATACCCTGTGTACATTCCACCTGATGGTTCAGTGCTTTCACATCAAGCAGATTTATGACTGATCCGGCTGATCCGGCCTTGTCTGAGACACAGGCAAATACACATCTGTCTATCCTGGACTGGACTATGGCGCCGGCGCACATCGGACAGGGCTCTAAAGTGATGTATATGGTACAGCCTTCAAGTCTCCAGTCTCCCAGCTTTTTTGAAGCCTTTTTTATGGCCGTTATCTCGGCATGAGCCAGGGATACCCTGTCTGTGTTTCTCCTGTTATAGCCCCTGCCGACTATCTTTCCGTCACAGACTATGACTGCTCCTATTGGAACTTCGCCGGCATCATAAGCCTTTTTTGCCTGTTTTAGTGCTTCCTTCATGAAGCGTTCGTCAGTCGATGCCACGCAGCTTCACCTCTTTGATATATCCTGAAAGGATCTCCCGATATTTTTCCATTTCTTCTTTTGATGCAGCCTGCAGTGTCCTGTCAGGCACATTTTCACTTTCCTCGTATTCCTGCAGAAAGAGTCTTTCTGCTCCCTCAAGCCACACTCCAACGTCATGTGACGCCTTCTCATCAAAGAAGCCCCTGATCACCGTGCACCGGAATTCATATTCGATTCCGCTTTCCATGATCAGTTTCACACTCTCATCCAGTTTTTTTATATCAAGTCCCGGGATCCCGGTCAAAACCGGATATCTTTCCCTGTCGGTCTTGATATCCATTGCAACCATATCGATCAGCCCTTCTGACAGGAGTTCTTTCAGGACTTCAGGTCTGTAGCCGTTGGTATCCAGCTTTACAGGATAGCCGGTATCCCTGACTTTTTTGATGAAATCCTTCAGCCCCGGATCCAGAGTCGGCTCTCCTCCGCTGATGCAGATACCCTGCAGGACGTTTTTCCTTTTTTCAAGAAAGGCAATAATTTCCTCTTCTTTTATTATGGAATCCTGCGGCGGATCTGTCACAAGCTCAAAATTGTGGCAATAGATGCAGCGAAAATTACAATTACCCGCAAAGACCGTGCAAGCCGTTCTCCCCGGGTAATCAAGAAGCGTTGTTTTTGTCAGTCCGTATATCCTCATATACCTATCTGGAATTGATATATCTCATATAATCCATGACCATCAGAGCCATCTTGAGGGTCAGTGCATCGTCAAATTTCCTGATGTCCAGACCTGTCATCTTTTCAAGTTTTTCGATCCTGTAGACCAGCGTGTTCCTGTGGACAAAAAGCTGCCTTGACGTCTCGGACACGTTCAGGCTGTTTTCAAAAAACTTGTTGACGGTGATGAGGGTCTCATCATCAAACTGCTTCGGAATGTTTTCACCGAACACCTCGTGCAGAAAGATATCACACAGCGTAGGCTGCAGCTGATAGACGAGCCTGCCTATACCCAGCGAATTGTAACCGACCACATCTCTTTCAGGATAGAAAACCTTTCCGACTTCAAGCGCCATTTTTGCTTCCTTGTAGGACTGGGAAACCCGCCTGATATCGGATTCGACAGTTCCGTAGGAAACCCTGGCTTTGACCATCAGCTCCGAATTCATGGTGGAAACAAGCGCCTTTGCGATATCTGACAGAGGATCTCTCCTTTCCTCAAACTCATCCCCGTCTTCCGTATCCTCACCGGGATCAGCCGCCGGTACTTCCCGTTCATCCCCGGGATCCACCGTTTTGACCAGGATCACATTTTTTTCGTCGACCGCCGTCACAAAATCATTTTCACTGTCGGCATATAGAGAACGGATGAATTCCAGCCCCGTGCTCCCTTTGTCGGACTGGGGCTCTATGATATAAACAACCCTGGTTACATCCGTGGGTATGCGGAGCTTTCTGGCCTGGTTGTATATGTCGACGCTCAGCATATTGTCCAACAGGAGATTCTGAAAGAAATTGTTGCTGTCAAACCTTTCCTTGTAAGCGGTGACAAGTCCCTCCAGATTCAGACCCGTCATCCTCCCGACCATGGCGGCATCCTCCGAGCCCTTCACCACCAGGATGAACAGCGTTTCCTCCTCATCCATGACCCTGAAAAGCTGGTGCTCACCCATCACCTGGGAATCCGCCTGGCTTGTGTAAAAAGTCCGGATGCTCTCCGGATTGATATCCTGAGATTCCATAGTCGATGCGGCAACCATTCCGCTGACCTCAAACACGCTTATATCCGCACCGGTACATTCATGGATATCCTCTATGCATTTCCTGATCACCTGATTGGTTATCATCGCTACCTCCCGCGTTTTTATTATCTTAACATGATTTCCATCGGAGTATAAAGTATCCCGTCTTTTATCTGCTCGGGTCCCGTATCCCGAAAACCTCTCCTGTGATAAAATCCGATCCCCACGGGCGAAGCATTGACCGTCATCTTTTCATCGCCGAGTCCCGTACGGCGGGATAATAAATACTCGATCATGTACCCCAGCAGCGCCGTTGCCACCCCTCTTCTCTGGAAATTCCTGTCTACAAAGAGAAGTGACAGATGAGGACCACTCCTGACTGCAGCCACACCGATGATCCTTTCCCCGAAAAAAGCCGCACAAACAGGATAGCCTCCGTTCAGAAAAACCCTGTAAAGCGTCTCATCATCCAGAAATCTTTTGAAGTTTTCCTGACCTTCGATACTGTACAGGTGGCTTTCACATTCAAGAAAGACGCTCCAGCACAAAGCCATAGCGTCCTCCCATTCATTTCTTTCTATCATCCTGACACAATAGTCGCCGCTCATTTTTTGCCGCCGAAAATACCTGAAAAGAAATTTTTGATGCCGTCAAAAATGCCTGTGAAGGTTTCCGAAACCTTTTGTTTGAAGCCGGCCATGACCCCCTCGGCTGCCATCTTTGAAAGATCTTCTGCCGTGAGCTTGTCACCGAATTTTTCATATATATCCGCTGCCTGATCGAGGAGTGTATTGTAATCCAGACCCAGCTTTTTGATCTTGACCATGAGATCAACTATCTGTTTTATCTCATCCTCTGACAGCTCTATATTTCCGTTATAGTCCTTGACAGCCTGTCTGACTGCTGCCTCGATCTCTTCCCTGGTATCCAGCTTTTTGCCGGCGATCTCAGCCTTGATGAAGGCTATCATGGCCTCAACATCTTCCTTCGACGCACCGTCAAGCGCTTCCTCCAGCTGTCCTGTGGTCACAAGCTCGTTCAGGGATGTATCAAGAGCCTGCTCATTGACCTTTGTGTCCGTCATATCCGCATAAGCCTTGAGTGCCCCTATGAGAGCCGCTGTTCCGGAAATGGGTGTAGGTCCCACAACAAGAATGTCGGCATTCTCAACACCTGCTGTCAGAAGGGCATTTTTGTACATTCCTTCCGTACAATAGTTGATATTCTGTGTCGCAACGTTTATTCCGTGACCTGATTCCGCAGGTCTGACGAGAACAGACGAAAGGGATTTCGTTCCTATAACGGCAGGATCAATGTAGGAATCCAGATACTGATGCTCCTCTGCATTTGTTACATAGACCACATTGTAGGAGCTGATATCCACTCCGCCAAGTCCCATAAGTGTCAGTACCGTGGCCAGCTGCTCAGGGGAAAGATCTGCCCCCAGGGCAAGATAGGGAACCCTGGCCGCGGGTGTCTGTGCAGGCTGCTCAGCGGCAGGCTGGGTTACCGTCTGCCCTCCTTCCTGTCCCGGAAAGGTTATAACCTTTGCTGCATCATCTGCAAGCACCGGTACCACTGACATGGCGCACAGTATCAACGATAATATCACAGCCGATAATCTTTTCATTTTTTCCTCCTCTTTCAGGCTTTTTCAGGCCTGAGAATAAACTCCGAGATCCTGTCAAAGATCTCATATCTCATGGCTTCATTGTGAAGCTCATGTCTGGCATCATCAACCAGCTCAATTTTAACGTCTTCGACTCCCGCGGCTTTGTATTTTTCATACATCTTTTTTACTCCCTCTCCCATGCCGCCCACGGGATCCTCTTTTCCGGATATGATATACATGCGAAGTCCTGACGGAACGCTTGCCATCAGTTTTTTGTTTCCGCTCCTGATGGAGATCTCTGTCAGCGTTTCATATCCGTTTGTCGTAAAAATGAACCCGCATAAAGGATCGCTGTCATATTTTTTCACCACCTCCGGATTTTTGCAGATCCAGGAGTTCACGCTCTCACCGTCTTTTACAGACCGGATGAATGGCCCCAGAGTCATCGCCGTGCAGAGTCTGCTCCGATAGTGATCGCCCTTCATTTTTCCCATGAATATGGCAAATGCTTTTCCCAGTTTCAGCTTCAATGTGCTTTCTTCTCCGCCTCCCTGGATGATGACTCCCTGTATTCCCGTACCGTATCTTTCGATATAGTTCCTTGCTATATACGAACCCATGGAATGACCGAAGAGAAAGACCGGCACACCGGGATATTTGTCCTGAACCGTTTTCTTGAGCCTGTGTACATCACGCACAACAACAGTTGCGGCGTCTCTTTCGCAGAAATACCCAAATTCATCGGGACTCTGGGCAGACCTGCCGTGTCCCAAAAGATCGATACCCGCCACCAGTATCCCCTTTGTATTGAGATAGGCCGCCATCTCATCGTATCTGCCCATGTGCTCGCTCATTCCATGGACAAGAATGAGGACTGCCCTCACCTCTCCCTTCGGAGTCCACTGGTATGCCGCCAGCTTTGTCTTCATATCCCTTGAATCTATCCTGAATTCTTCCATACATTAATCCTTTTTTTTCGGCGGATACAACTCGTCTACTTTCTTCATGACATCTGCCATCTTTCTTCTTTCAAAAAGTGTTTCCGGATCCTCCGTGACCTTTGTACCTGAAACAAAGGCTCCCCTTTTGCCGCAATCATCAAATGCCGGTTCCTTTGTATTCAGCTGGGACAGGATCTTTTCTGCTGTCTCAGGCAGGAAGCTCCTTAAAAGGGCCGCCCCTATAGCGATACAGTCAAGGAGATTATAGAGGACAACTGAAAGCCTGTCTTTTTTTGCTTCATCCTTTGCCAATACCCAGGGTTCCGTCTCATCTATGTATTTATTACATCTTTTGAACAGTGTCCATATCTCAGTCAGGCAGTCTGCCACATGCAGTGTCTCCATGAGTTTTGATGCCTTGT
>JAFSWJ010000310.1 GCA_017444545.1 Lachnospiraceae bacterium | reverse complement strand
CTGACCCTTTCCCTTGCCTCATTAACCTCCTTTGCCAGATATCCGACCATATCAAAAACAGGCAGACCGTCGGAAATGTCCGCCTCGACACAGACCTGTCTTGCTTCAAGACCGGTCATGGCCAGTGAATCCACACTGCCGTACATAATAAAACCTCCTGTATTATTCTGATAAAAACTGAAATAAAAAAGGATACAAAAAAGATCTGCTTATCTGTTCAAAGACGGAGAAACAAGACTTTTCATCACATCTGTATTCTCCGAATATCTGACTGCCGTATCGGCATCGATGATACCGTTTCTGTATAATCCAAGGATAGATTCATCCATGGTAAACATTCCCCTGTCATGTCCCTTGTGCAAAAGAGAGCTCAAAAGGGAAAGCTTTCCCGCTCTGATGGTATTTCTGACCTCACTGTCAGCGATGAGCACCTCATAGACCGCTCTCCTGCTTCCGTCCTTTGTCGGCAAAAGCTGTCTGCAGACCACACCCTCAAGCGCGGATGCAAGACGGAACAGGGCGGATGTCTTTTCAGATCCTTCAAAAAGATCAACAAAGCCTGCTATGACATCCCTTGCAGCGGTAAAAAACGATGCGCAGAAAACCAGCTTGCCGTTCTCAACGGCCCGGAGTATTGCCATGAGTTCTTTTTTTGTGTCAACCCTTGAAACAAAGATGACATCCGGATCCTCCCTCAATGCACAGTCAAGAGCCTCCTCATATGAGGCCGCATCGATCCCTATCTCCCTCTGATTGACTATGGAAAGCTTATGCTCATGGAGATACTCTATGGGATCCTCCAAAGTTATGATATTTTTTTCCTCATTGGAATTTATCAGATCCAGAAGTGTGGCAAGCACCGTGGATTTGCCGGACCCCGAAGGTCCGGATATGATGACAAGTCCCCTGTCAAGTTTTGCAAAATTCTGGACCTGTCCGGGAATGGAAAGCTGCGACGGATCAGGAAGCACTGTATCCACTATCCTGATGGCTATGGTTATGGCACCCCTCTGCTTGTAGGCATTGACCCTGAACCTGCCCTCACCGAAGGATACGGAGGCATCGATGACACCATCTTTTTCAAAGGCGCTTCGCTGTTCCTCATCTATCAGATCCAGAAGCACGGCAAGACAGTCCGACTGCGAAAGCTTTTGAAGATGGGAATCCGTCAGTTTTCCGTGTATCCTGTATCTTGGAGATGCATCACAGCAGATATGTACATCAGATGCACCTTTTTTTGCCGCATCAGAAAGAAGTCCGCGAATGTCGATCATATATTAACGCCCATCTTTTTAAGCGAATCGTGATCCATTATGCAGCGGTTATCAAGAGTCTTCATCATATCCTTGATCTTGATATCCCCGTAAATGAGTTTCTGTCCCAGATCGATTATCTTGTTATCCGAGAAACAAAGGATCATGGGTTCAAGGACATTGCCGGGATTTTCAGCAAGCACCAGCCCCTTCTCTCCGTTCGTAAGCTCCACACAGCTCCCCGGTGCCAGGAAATTGACGCTTTGGATCAGGGCATTGACCACATCCTGATCGTAAATCTCCGGATGCTCCAGCAGAAATCTGAGAGCAGATACCTCGGATTTTGGCTCTCCCGAATCATCCATTGCCGTCATCTTGTCGTAATCATTTGCAACAAGCAAAACCTTTGCCCCCGTCACTATCTTGGGATTGTCATTCGGCACACCGTTTCTTTCATTTTCAAGCATTTTGTTTAGCTGCGATACCATCCTCTTTATGGAGGGTGTCGAAAGGAAGGTTGCCTCTATATCAGCCTCGCCCTTTTTCTGGAAGGAAAGGATGACACGCTCATCCTCGGCGGATCTTTCCTTTTTTTCAAATATCTCGGGCGGCACATCCAGCTTTCCTATATCATGTACTATGGCAGCCACCACCGTATCATTCTGCTCGGAAAGCCTGACGTTGAGTCTGTGGGTTATCATTGCGGTAAGGATGGCGACATTCAGTGAATGCTTTGCAAGCTTGTCCTCCTTGCTCCTCAGATTCTGCACAAAATTGATCTTGTGGTCGAGCCTTCCGTAGCCCTTTATCAGAGATGCGGTAAGCATCTGAAGCTGGCTCTGCTTGTGGCTTTCCTTGATCACCTTCAGCTCATCCTGGATGATAAAGGATGATACCATCTGGAATCGCTCAAATTCAATGTCGTCTTCGGTCATGGGAGGAACAGGCTCGGCCGGTTCAAGGATATATAAACCGATGATACCGAAATTCTTCACACTCTCTATACCCTGATTTGTAAGTTTGGAATCCCTTTCGTAAAGGAGCACGCCCTTCTTGTTATAGATCGGCTTTGCAAGCCTCATGCCCACCTTCAGGTTTTCCTGCCTGATAAACAGCATCTTTATTTCCTCCCACTCATGTATTACAGATGATAACCCCTGTCAGATCTGCTTTTTCAAAAGCTTTTCAAATTCCTCCTGAGGTACGGGTTTTGAATAATAATAGCCCTGTGCTATGTCGCAGTTTACCGATTTCAGGAACTCAACCTGCTCGATGTTTTCCACTCCCTCAGCTATGACCTTCATCCCAAGCTGTTTTGACATGGCGATGGAATTTGCGACGATGACCTTGCCCCTCTTTGTGTCTATAACCTCATCTATGAAGAATCTGTCGATCTTTATCACATCCACCGGAGCATCCTTGAGCATATTAAGCGATGAGTATCCGGATCCGAAATCATCCATTTCTATGACAAATCCGTTTTCCTTCAGTTTTCCCATGGTCTCATAGAGGTTTTCCGTATCCTCTACAAACATGGTCTCTGTTATTTCCAGCTCAAGCATCTTCGGATCGATATCATATTTTTTCACAAGACCCACCAGCTCGCTGATCAGATCGGTATTGCTGATATGAAGTCTTGAGATATTGACGGAAATGGGTATGTTGATACCCTTCTCCTTGAGTTTTGCCAGATAGATGGCTGTAGTCTCCCACATATATTCATCAATCTTTTTGATGAAGCCGTTGTTTTCAAACAGCGGCAGAAAATCTCCCGGCATACGAAGACCCTTCACCGGGTGCTGCCAGCGTACAAGAGCCTCCGCACCGCAGATCCTGTTTGTCTGCAGATCGACCTTTGGCTGGAGATACATGATAAATTCATGCCTGTCGAGAGCGACCTGCATCTCGCTTTCCATCTCTGCGAGCCTGATCTGCTGAAGCCTGATACGGTCATCATATACGGCAAAATTGGTGAGGGTATTTCCCTTGATCTCCTTTTTGGCAAGCCTGGCCCTGTCACACATCAGTCTGACAGGGATATCCCTGTCGACGATCTTGTAGATACCAAAGGACAGTGTGGATCCGCTTCTTGTCGCAGCATCAAAATGAAATGCCATTCCAAGCTTTTCAATATAATCAAGGATATCCTGATCCTTTTCATACTCTATCAGTACAGAGAAATTATCGGCCTGATATCTGCCTGCTATGCCGTCCCACGGCAGGGATTTTGTTATCTGCTTGCCCAGCTCCTTCAGGCAGTTATTGCCCACCTCAACTCCGAACCTGTCATTGATGAGCCTGAATCTGTTGATATCTATGGCCACCATGGCAAATTCACTCTTGTTCTTCAAAAAGATCCTTTCCATGGTCTTTCTGTAAAAGGCCTCGGAATTGTACAGTCCTGTGATTGAGTCGTAGTCAGCCCTGAATTCGAGTTCGGACTTGATCTCCATCTCAGTGTTCACATCCTGGATACAGCCGGTGACCCTGGTCATCCTGTTATTCAGTCCCTGAAGTGTCTGTATTGTGATGGTAAAATACAGGGCCACATCATATTTGTTCACAAGTCTCAGGGTTATCTCGTGGGTATCCGGTTCCCTCTTTACCCTTCCGACAAAATCCTCGAATTTTTCCCTGTCATCCATGTAGGGAACCAGGCTCTCAAGCAACGACCACTCGTCCTTCAGAGCGTTTTCGGGGATCTTGAACATCTTGTCAAAGGTGGTGCTCAGATAATACTTTCCCTGTGGAACATCATATTCGAATACAAAGATACCGGTCAGCTCGTTTACATGCTCGCTTCTTTCAAAGTTCTGAGCCAGCTCATTCTGTGTCTCGTTCAGATCCTTTACCTGGTCATATCTGCGTCCGGTCACAAAATCCTTGACTATATCCTGACTCAGATCATTTATATCCCTTGCGGTGAGAAAGACCCTGTCATCCTCAAATACCGTATTGAAGGAATACCAGTGATAGGTACCGTCCTGATATAAAAGACGGACCTTTGTCTCAACCGAGTCCCTTCCGATCTTTGCCGCCTCCCGAAGATAAGCCGGCGAAGATGCATTCAGGAAATCCTCCCTGTCATCGATGAATACAACATTGTCATGAAAATATCTGCGGAGATTTTCGTAATTATCCACCCTTCTCTCGGTCATGGCCAGGATATTGACCTCGCGGATCCTGGTACAGGAATTCTTGAGAAGGTTGATATCCCAGACTATATCCTGCGTCTTGAGCATGGCCTTGTTGAAGTTTTCCATACTCTCGGAAAGCTGGCTCATATGCTTTGTGATATCTTCACGGCTTTCGGCGATGATATAAACCTTGATATTGTTCCTCATCACCAGCTTGGTCGTTCTGCAGTGAACGATCCTTCGAAGTCCCGGTGAATATACATCGGAATCCACCGAGGAACTGTCCTTGTCAAACCGTTTGAGCGGACAGTCCACGCACTGCTGCTTGGAACCCTTTATAAGGTCATAGCAATAGCCTATGCACTCACCCGGTATCCTTTCATTCAATGCCTCATTCTTGTAGATCAGATGCAGTCTCTCATCAACCGCATAAGCCCAGGTATGAATGGGATTCAGGATCGTCTTTACCAGTTCTATGTCATGCAGGGAGATATTTCTGCCTACAAACTCTTCTTCCTTTTTGATCGTGTTGGTAAAGAACATGTAGGTGTTCTTTCTGCTGTCCCTTGCCGCCACGAGAGCTTTTGAAGCCTTTTCGTATATCTCTGCGATATTGAGATTCTCATCGTGGGGAACAGTGCTCATGCCTATGGCCACTGTCTGGGGAAGAACTTCCTCGCTGTAGACCCCCCAGGTGATCTTCAATGTGGATATCATGAGGACCGCCTTGTCGCACAGTATCTTGTCATCCTTTATGCCATTCAGGGATGCCAGATAGATACCGTTTCCCACATAGGCGATCAGATCGGAATCACGCAGGGTACCCCTGATGATCTCTTCGGATTCCAAAAGAGCTTTCGCGGCTTTTTCCCTGTTCATCAGCTCCAGTGTCCTGTAGTAGGTAAGCTCGATAAGCATCAGATTTGCCACGTCATAAAGCGGCATTTCATCGAGCCTTTGACGCAGTACTGAAAAGAAGGTCATCCTGTCGGTAATCTCACCAAAGGGAGCCTCCACATCATCTTCTATCCTCGTGACGGTACCCGCCACATATTCCTCATTTCCCGAGCCCTGCGGGACAAAGACCTGAAACCAGGGATATTCGCCGTTGACATCCATCATACGGATGAAGCAGCAGGCATCATGATTCAGACCATCCAGATTTGAAAAAAAGTCTATGGCACGTTTGCAGTCATCTGCATAAACCCTTGCGCCAAGCTCTATATTTCCGACAAAAGGCCTGATAGTGGAAAAACCGGGCAGAATGTCCTTTATATCCGTTGTCGCGGTAAACCGATCTTCCTGAAAATAATAGCGAAAATCCAAGCTTGTCATCATATCCCCCAAAGTTTAAAACATATATCGATATTTTATCAAAATACACTTAAAAATTCAAACAAAAATAAGCCTTTTTACGGCATCTGTCCATCATACAAATCCGGACAGAACAATATTTGATACATCCATACCTCTTTCCGTGAAAAAAAGTCTCCCCTCCTGCTTTTTAAGAAGTCCTTCCCCCTCATATCTTTCGATCACATCACCGTACACTTCCTCCAATTCCTTTCCGAAGCGCGACGAAAAATCAAGGAGGCTGATCCCTGCGGTTTTACGAAGTCCCATGATGATAAACTCCGACATCCATTCACTTTCATCAAGAAGCAGATCCTCCTCAAAAAGCGGTACTTCCGAGGCTGTATACGCCTCTACATTCCTGATATTCGTGTATCTCCTGTTTCCTATCCTCGAGGCCGCCGATGCACCGAATCCTATATAATCCAGAAGGTCCCAGTAGACAAGATTGTGCCTGCATTCATATCCTTTCTTTGCATAATTCGAGATCTCATAGCGGCCGTAGCCGTTTTCGGCAAGGATAAGACGGGTCATTTCACAGATCTCCTCTTCCGTATCCTCATCGGGCAGGTCGAGATTTTCCGCTCCCTTTTCATAAAATGGTGTTCCTTCCTCAAGTATGAGTGAATAGACAGCGATATGCTCCGGAGCCAGAGCGATGACAGATTCAAGTGATCTTTGTGCACAGGCCGGGGTTTGGTGCGGGATCCCGGTCATCAGATCTACATTGATGTTTGAAGCACCGTTTTTTCTGAGCAGATCGTAAAGATACAAAAAATCATCGGGATCATGTATCCTTCCAAGGGCCTTCAGCTCGTTTTCATCCATGGACTGAAGTCCTATGCTGAAACGGTTTATGCCAAGTTTCAGATACTCCCTTACCTTTTTTTCATCCGTTGTTCCGGGATTCATCTCGATGGTGATCTCGGCATCCTTTTTCAGGATATGACCATCCATGACGGCTCTTATTATACTGCTGATATATGAGGGATCCGGAAGAGAAGGCGTTCCTCCTCCGAAGTAGACGGACCTGATGATCCTGTCCGAAAGAACCGGACTGCAGTGATCTATCTCACGCAGGATGCGGTCAAGATACGCTCTTTTGACATCGTCCCCGTAATCTCCCGAAAGGAAATCACAATATGCACATTTTTTTACGCAGAAAGGCAGATGTACGTATACCGAGATCTCATTCATCATCAAGTTTCAGCACCGAAAGGAAGGCCTTTTGAGGGATCTGGACATTGCCGATCTCCCTCATCTTCTTTTTTCCTTCCTTCTGCTTTTCCAAAAGTTTTTTCTTTCTCGATACATCTCCGCCGTAGCATTTTGCCAGCACGTCCTTTCGCACGGCCTTCACTGTCTCGCGTGCGATGATCCTTCCGCCCACGGCGGTCTGGATCGGTATCTCAAACAGGTGTCTGGGTATCTCCTCCTTCAGCTTTGCGCACATTTTGCTTCCCCTTTCATATGCGCTGTCTCTGAAGACGATGAAGGAAAGAGCATCGACGTACTCCTTGTTGATGAGTATGTCAAGCTTGACGAGTTCTGATCTGACATATTCCTTCATCTCATAATCAAAGCTGGCATATCCCTTTGACCTGCTCTTTAATGCGTCAAAGAAATCGTAGATGATCTCATTTAACGGAAGGTCATATTTCAAGAGGACTCTCGTCTCCTCCATATATTCCATTCCGGTCTGAACGCCTCTTCTCTCCTGACAGAGGCTGATGATGGATCCGAGAAACTCGGTGGAGACCATGATCTGTGCACTGACCACCGGTTCCTCCATATAGTCTATCTCGGAGCTGTCGGGAAGGTTTGAAGGATTTGTCAGTTCAATGACCTCTCCGTCCGTTTTGTGCACCCTGTACACAACTCCCGGAGCAGTCGTGACAAGTTCGAGATTATATTCCCTTTCAAGCCTTTCGGTGATTATATCAAGATGAAGCAGCCCCAGAAAACCGCACCTGAAGCCAAATCCCAAAGCAACCGAGGTCTCAGGCTCAAAGCTTAAGGATGCATCGTTTAACTGAAGTTTTTCAAGCGCATCGCGCAGATCCGGATATCTTTTTGTATCTGCCGGATAAACCCCGCAATAAACCATGGGATTTACCTTTTTGTATCCCGGAAGGGCCTCTTTGCAGGGGTTGTCCGCATTTGTGACCGTATCTCCGACACGGGTCTGTGAAAGTTCCTTTATGGATGCTGTGATATAGCCAACCATACCTGAGGACAGTTCATCACAGGCTATGAAACGTCCGGCGCCGAAATATCCGACCTCCACAACCTCCTCGGTCTTTCCCGTTGCCATGAAATGTATCCTGTCCCCGGGCTTTACCGAACCGTCGAAAACACGCAGGAAAACTATGACACCCTTGTAGGGGTCGTAAAGCGAATCAAAGATCAGGCATTTCAACGGAGCTGTTTCCATACCCTTGGGTGCCGGAAACCTGTTTACTATCTCCTCGAGAACATCATCTATCCCTATACCGGCTTTTGCTGAGATCCTGGGGGCATCCATGGCTTCGATACCTATGACATCCTCTATTTCGTTTGCAACACGTTCCGGATCCGCACTCGGCAGATCGATCTTGTTCAATACCGGAAATATCTCAAGATCATGTTCGAGAGCCAGATAAACATTTGCAAGAGTCTGGGCCTCTATGCCCTGGGCACTGTCCACCACAAGGATCGCTCCGTCGCAGGCTGCAAGAGACCTGCTGACTTCATAATTGAAATCCACATGTCCCGGGGTGTCGATCAGATTGAAGATGTATTCCTCCCCGTTTTTTGCCCTGTAAACCGTTCGGACCGCCTGGGATTTGATGGTTATGCCTCTCTCCCTTTCAAGCTCCATATTGTCAAGAACCTGGTCCTGCATCTCCCTTTCGGTCAAAAGTCCGGTCTTTTCAAGTATCCTGTCTGCCAGAGTGGATTTTCCGTGATCGATATGAGCTATGATACAAAAATTTCTGATATGATTCTGAGGAATATTCATGAGACACCCGGTGAAAAAATGAAAAACAGACAATAGCGGGCCGGCAAAGCGGCCCGCACATTCATCGAATAGGTATTGGGATTTACGCCATCCTGTTTACTGCCTTTGTAAGACGTGAAACCTTCCTGGAAGCATTGCTCTTGTGATACACTCCCTTGGAACCGGCTTTTTCGATGTCGGAAATCGCTGCCTTCAAAGCATCTGCTGCCGCTGCTTTGTCTGAAGCTTCTATTGCGGAATATACCTTCTTTATGGAAGTCTTCACTCCGCTTTTTACGGCCTTGTTTGCTTCGGCTCTCTTCCGGCTCGTAAGTATCCTTTTTTTTGCCGATTTTATATTTGCCACGACTACACCTCCTCTTGTTTGTTGATGCGGGTCAAATTATCATAAAGTCTCATTCCCCAAAAGTCTTCGGGGATCTGTCAATAAGCACACACAGATGGTATTTTATACCAGTTAATTCTGCTGTGTCAATAATGATTTTATATTTTGGGCTTTTAGTCCGGCTTCTTCGAAATCAAAGTTTGCTGCATCCTTTACTATCCCGCTTATCAGTTCGTTGATCTTTTCATCATCATATTTCATGCCGGCCATTTCTTCCGCCTTTCTGGATACGGCATCCAGATCCATATCCTCTATCAGGCTTATGAGTTCCTCCGTATGCCCGGCAAGCTCATCCCTGCCTATGTCTACCTTTTTTTCCTCCTCCCCGCTTTCAGGCATCCGTCCCCGAAGGAATTCCTCAATGGAGTCCGCAACCTCATCGTAAAGCGGCTTCAATCCCGGATGATCGCGGTCTATAGACTTTGCGTCATTATCCTTTGCGTACATCTCAAGCATTTTTGCATAGGCTGACAACTTTGAAGCCCCGATATAATTTGCTGCACTTTTCAGACCATGCACAGTTATCTTGTAATTATCTATATCATTTTCAAGATAAAATCTGTTGGCTTCATTATAGGAATCCGAATCTATAAAGGTCTCCAGAAGCCCGCAATATGT
>JAFSWJ010000309.1 GCA_017444545.1 Lachnospiraceae bacterium | reverse complement strand
TATGCCAAAGGGCATATTTTGCAATTCGGCCTTACCGGTACATCCTGTACCGGTATCCCTGTTTTATGAGCACTTTCGAGTATCATCACGGCGTGAAAAAGGGCGTCGCAAAACAGAGATGCTTCCTCCTTCCGCAGTCGGACCGGTCACAAAGTGGGACAAAGATACATTTCCACGGGTTGACAAAAGGAAAATGCGGTGATATATATATGAATTGAAGGTATTAGCACTCGGATTGACTGAGTGCTAATATACAAAAGATCAGGATGTGGATATGGAGCTGGATGAAAGAAAGATAAAAATACTTACAGCAGTCATAAAGACATATCTGGAGACCGGAGAACCCGTCGGTTCGAGGACTATCTCGAAATACACGGACTTAAGTCTGAGTTCTGCCACCATCAGAAACGAGATGGCCGACCTGGAGGAAATGGGCTATATCCTTCAGCCGCATACTTCAAGCGGAAGGATACCCACGGACAAGGGCTACAGATTCTATGTTGACAGCCTGATGGAGACCAAGGAAAGAGAGATCGAGGACATGAAGGAAGTCGTTCTCGAAAAAGCGGATCAGCTTTCCGAGGTGTTAAAGCAGGCAGCAAAGCTTCTGGCATCCAACACCAACTACGCCGCAATGGTCTCCACACCTGAGATACACAGGAACAAGCTGAAATTTATACAGCTTTCAAAGGTGGATGAAAGCAGCATACTGGCCGTCATAGTCGTAGAGGGAAATATCATCAAAAACAAGATGATACATACGGAAGCTCCTCTTGACGACGACACTATACTAAAGCTCAATCTGCTTTTGAATACCCACCTGAACGGGCTGTCCCTTGAAAAGATAAATCTCGGTCTTATTACCCTGCTCAAGGAAAAAGCAGGTATACATACGGATGTGGTCAGTTCCGTGATAGATGCTGTGGCGGATGCCATCAGGGCGGACGAAAATCTGGAGATCTATACCAGCGGAGCCAACAATATATTCAAGTATCCGGAACTTGCCGACAACGAAATGGCAAGCGACATCATAAATACCTTTGAGGAAAAGAAGCAGCTTGAAAAGATGGTGACGGAAAGGCTGATGGAGGACGGTTCCGAAAAGAACGGAATCCAGGTCTATATAGGAAGTGAAGCACCTGTACCCGCCATGAAGGACTGTTCTGTGGTTACCGCAACCTATGAGCTTGGCGAAGGCATGAGGGGCACGGTGGGCATCATCGGACCGAAGAGGATGGATTACGAAAAGGTCATGGGAACGATAAAAAAGCTCATGGATCAGCTGGATATGATATACAGGAATACCTGACGTTGAAACAAAATGATGCGGAAAGGAGTATGGCGGTTTGAAGGACAGCAAAGGAAAAAAAGAAGAAAAAAAGACTGAGGATATAAAGGACCGGGAACAGTTCAAAGAGACTGATGCGGAACCGGCTGCAGATGAAGAAAAAGAAGAAGTTTTAAAGGAAGAGGCATCAAAAGAAGCCGGGGAAGATCCCAAAGACAGCGCAAAAGAAGAAGGTTCCGAAGAGGGAGACGGAGCTGAGTCTGAAGAAGAAGAGAAAAAAAAGGATCCCAGGGATGCAAAGATAGAAGAGTTAAATGACAAGGTCATGAGACAGATGGCCGAATTTGACAACTTCAGGAAACGCACCGAAAAGGAAAAGGAGCAGATGTTTGAGGTGGGAGCCAAAAGCATCATAGAAAAGATCCTTCCGATAATAGACAACTTTGAGCGTGCCCTTGAGATGGCAGGCAGCAATGAGGAGGAAAAACAGGATCCCTTCATGGATGGCATGGAGATGGTTTACAGACAGCTGATGGACGAGCTTGAAAAAGCAGGTGTCACCCCTATTGAGGCTCTGGGAAAGGATTTCGATCCTGAGTTTCACAATGCAGTGATGCAGGAGGAGGGAGACGAGGACCAGTCGGGAAAAGTCATCAAAGAGCTCCAAAAGGGATATATGTACAGGGATTCGGTGGTAAGACACAGTATGGTATGCGTGGGACAGTAGTTTTTCGATCTGTGACCGGTCCGGTACCGGTCGGAGAGATCTGTGATAAAGAATACGATGGCGCGAAAAAAAGCGCGGAAAGGACAAAGATATGAGTAAGATAATAGGAATCGATCTTGGAACAACAAACAGCTGCGTAGCGGTAATGGAAGGTGGAAAGCCCACCGTCATAGCAAACCAGGAGGGTGCAAGAACGACACCTTCGGTAGTGGCTTTTACAAAGACGGGTGAAAGGCTTGTAGGTGAGCCCGCAAAGAGACAGGCAGTTACCAATGCGGACAGGACCATATCATCCATAAAGAGGGATATGGGTACCGATCACGGCCGTTCAATAGATGACAAGAAATATTCACCCCAGCAGATATCCGCAATGATCCTTCAGAAGCTGAAGGCAGATGCGGAAAGCTATCTGGGAGAAAAGGTATCCGATGCAGTCATTACCGTTCCCGCATATTTCAATGATGCACAGAGACAGGCAACAAAGGATGCAGGAAAGATCGCGGGACTCGAGGTCAAGCGTATCATAAACGAGCCTACGGCAGCAGCCCTGGCCTACGGACTTGATAACGAAAAAGAACAAAAGATCATGGTCTATGACCTCGGAGGCGGAACCTTTGATGTTTCCATCATAGAGATAGGAGACGGTGTCATCGAGGTTCTTGCAACAAACGGAGATACACACCTTGGAGGCGATGATATAGACAACGTCATCACACAGTACATGATTGATGACTTCAAAAACAAGGAAGGTGTCGATCTTTCAAATGACAAGATGGCTCTCCAGAGACTGAAGGAAGCAGCGGAAAAAGCAAAGAAGGAGCTTTCATCCGCAAATACGACAAACATCAATCTTCCTTTCATCACGGCAACAGCCGATGGACCGAAGCACTTTGATCTGACACTGACCAGGGCAAAATTTGAAGAGCTCATTCACGATATAGTTGAAAGGACGGCCATTCCCGTACAGAATGCGATGAAGGATGCCGGACTTACCAATTCTGATCTGGGAAAGGTTTTGCTGGTCGGCGGATCGACACGTATCCCCTGCGTACAGGAAAAGGTAAAGCAGCTTACCGGACAGGAGCCTTCAAAGACTCTCAATCCCGATGAGTGTGTTGCAATAGGAGCCTCGGTACAGGGCGGCAAGCTTGCCGGAGATGCAGGTGC
>JAFSWJ010000308.1 GCA_017444545.1 Lachnospiraceae bacterium | reverse complement strand
ATACGATCCTCCAGAAGGCACATGAAGAAAACAATATGATCCTGGAGCAGTCCTTTACCACCTTTTCAAAGATCATTGACGCAAAGGATTCGTATACGAAGGGACATTCCATGAGAGTCGGGATATACGCGAGACTCATTGCGGAAGAGATGGGGATGTCAAAGGAAGACCAGCACAGGATCTATATGATAGGCATGATGCATGACATAGGCAAGATCGGTGTTACGGATACGATACTCAACAAGCCCGGAAAGCTTGACAGCTTTGAGAGGGATGTCATACAGACCCATGTTGATGTTGGCGGGGAGATATTGAAGGATTTTTCGTCCATTCCGGATATAGCCGACGGAGCCAAATATCATCACGAAAGATGGGACGGAGGGGGATATTCCGAGCATCTTTCAGGTGAAGAGATCCCCATGATAGCAAGGATAATCTGCGTGGCCGATTCCTTTGATGCCATGTCGAGTGAAAGATGCTACAGAAAGAGCCTTTCCATGGCACAGATAAAGGAGGAACTGAAGCTTTGCAGCGGAAGGCAGTTTGATCCCCAGATAGTACCCTATATGATCAAACTCATAGATGAAGAAAAGGTGCCGGTGGCAGTGGATATATGATAACCGTAAGCGTCTGCATGATCGTAAAAAACGAAGAAAAGATCCTGAAACGGTGTCTGGACTGTCTGAAGGATACAGCCGATGAGATCGTGATAGTTGATACAGGATCAACAGACGCGACAAAGGAGATCGCGAAACAGTATACTGACAGGGTATTTGACTTTGAGTGGTCGGATGATTTTGCGAAGGCAAGAAATTTTGCGTTCGGTCTGTGCACCATGGATTACATATACAGTGCCGACGCCGACGAGATCCTTGATGAAAGGAATATCGCGGCTTTCAAAAGGCTGAAGGAGGCTCTGCTTCCCGAGATCGACATAGTCCAGATGGTGTACAAAAACCAGCTTGAATATAACACCACCTATAACTTTGACAGTGAGCTTCGGCCAAAGCTCTATAAAAGATGCAGAAATTTTGTATGGGAGGGAAGTGTGCATGAGACTGTGCGCCTGACCCCCGTGATATATGACAGTGACATAGAGATCATACACAAACCGCAGGGACTTCACAGCAAAAGGGACTTCGGACTGTTTCAAAGAACTATCGAAAAAGAGGGAAGGCTTGATGCGAGGCTTTGCAGGATGTATGCAAGGGAGCTTGCCGTTTCCGGAACCGATGAAGATTTTGAGGAGGCGGCTTCTTATTTTTTAAAGGCCGTGGAAGAAGAAAAGGATGAAAATGACCTGAAGGAGGATCTTTTTGTGATCATGAGAGCCTTTCGGGTATCCGGGAACAAAGACGGGTTTAATAAGTACGCACTGCGGGCAGTGGCAGCCGGAGCCTGTTCCGAGACCGCCTTTGAACTGGGAGAGTTTTTCAGGGAAAACGGCGATGAGGAGGAAGCAGCGATCTGGTATCATAACGCTGCATACGAGACCGAACCGGTATTGAACTCAAAATACTCGGAGGAATATCCCTTCAGATATCTGAAAAAAGAGTGATGCGCCTGCACGGGCGGGTTTGAAGTTGCTCCCCATTAGTGGTAAAATATTATGACTATTTTTTTCGGGAGGATGATATGATCACATATCTCGTGACCGGCGGAGCCGGTTTCATAGGTTCAAATTTCATACATTATATGTTTGAAAAATACGGTGACAGCATCAGGATCATAAATGTGGATGCCCTGACCTATGCCGGAAACCTTGAGAATCTGAAGGAAGTGTCCGAAAGGACAAACTACACTTTTGTGAAGGCTGATATCACGGACAGCGAGGCTGTTAACAGGATTTTTGATGAGAATGACATAGACAGGGTTGTCCATTTTGCGGCCGAGTCCCATGTGGACAGGAGCATACGGGATCCCGGTGTTTTTGTAAAGACGAATGTTTTAGGTACCTGCGTGATGCTGAACGCAGCCAGAGGTGCATGGGAAAAGGAAGACGGGACCTACAGGGAAGGAAAGAAGTTTCTCCATGTTTCGACGGATGAGGTGTACGGATCTCTTTCGGATCCAAAGGATTATTTCTACGAGACGACCCCTTACGATCCGCACAGCCCTTATTCTGCAAGCAAGGCATCTTCGGATATGCTGGTGAAAGCCTATATGGATACTTATGGCTTTCCGGCAAATATAACGAACTGCTCAAACAACTACGGGCCTTTCCAGTTTCCGGAAAAGCTCATTCCTCTCATGATAAACAATGCCCTGACCGGAAAGAAGCTTCCGGTATACGGGGACGGAAAAAATGTGAGGGACTGGCTCTATGTGAAGGATCACTGCAAGGGCATAGATATGGTTATTGAAAAGGGGAGACCGGGTGAGACCTATAATATAGGCGGACACAACGAAAAACAAAACATAGAGATAGTGAACATCATAATCGATACGCTGCTTGAGATACTTCCCGAGGGAGATGAAAGACGAAAGAATGTATCAAAGGATCTCATCACCTATGTGGAGGACAGAAAGGGACACGACAGAAGGTACGCCATAGCTCCCGACAAGATAAAAAAGGAGCTCTCCTGGGAGCCCGAGACCTGTTTTGAGGACGGGATAAAGCTTACGATCAAATGGTATCTCGACAATGAGGAATGGTTCAAAAACGTGACCAGCGGAGACTATCAGAATTATTACAGCAAAATGTACAATGTGTGATCCATTAACGCAAGCCACTGTTTAGAATACAGGCGCGAGCAGGGAGGTAACCCGAGACGAGCCGACGCAAGGAGCGAGGATCGGAGGGGCCCTGCGGGAGCCTGGCGAAGGATAGAATTGCTTGCGTTAATGAGTTGGAGAGAGGAATGCAGATGAAAGGAATAATTCTTGCGGGCGGCTCCGGAACGAGGCTGTATCCGCTTACAAAGGCAGTATCAAAACAGATCATGCCTGTCTACGACAAGCCCATGATCTATTATCCGCTTTCAACGCTGATGCTTGCCGGCATCAGGGATATCCTCCTGATCTCAACGCCCCGGGATCTTCCCGTATTCAGGGAACTTTTCGGAGACGGGACACAGCTGGGACTTCATATGTCCTATGCCGAGCAGATTGAGCCGAGGGGGCTTGCGGAAGCATTTATCATCGGAGCCGATTTCATAGGCAATGACAATGTGGCCATGGTCCTGGGGGATAATATCTTTTACGGCACAAGCTTTTCAAAGACACTGCAAAATGCGGCAATGAGAAAAAAAGGAGCGACAATCTTCGGTTACTACGTAAAGGATCCCAGGGAATACGGGGTTGTGGAATTTGACGGGGAAGGAAGGGCTGTGTCGATAGAAGAAAAGCCGGAAAATCCCCGTTCCAATTATGCCGTCCCGGGTCTGTATTTTTATGACAATGATGTGGTTGAGATAGCAAAGAACGTGAAACCCTCAGCCAGAGGCGAGCTTGAGATCACAAGCATAAACAATGAATATCTGAGCAGGGGTGAGCTTTTTGTAGAGACATTGGGGAGAGGTTTCGCCTGGCTTGATACTGGAAATCATGACAGCCTGCTTGATGCAGCGGATTTTGTAGCTGCCTTTCAGAAGAGACAGGGACTCTATATATCCTGCATAGAGGAGATAGCCTATAACAGAGGTTTCATAGACAGGGAGCAGCTTTTGAGGCTTGCAGAGCCTCTCAAAAAAACAGCATACGGCCAGTATCTTTTCGATATAGCAAATGGGCTCTAAATACAAGGCAGTAGCCGCCGCCTTCATAAGTGTCAACATCCTTTTACTTATCACCCTGATAATTGCGGGGATGATGAAAAACAGCACCTCTCAAAAAAAGGAAGCCGAAAGCGCGGACCGGGTCGTGCCTGTCGAGAGCAGGACAGACGGGGATCTGCTGCTGGAAAATGTGGGCGTTGAGGTAAAGGAGGATCCTGCCGTAAAGGAGGATACGGGTACCGGTTACATGCTCCTTTTGTCCTCCGTGGACTCGGATATGCTCATCAGGATACTGAACAGTTCCGGAGAGCCTGCAAAGGGCGAAAGATGGCGGGCGTATGTCACGGGTGAAGACGGCACCGAAGAGATCTTTGAAGATGAGGACACAGACGGGATCATCTATTCTGAAAGGATGAAGCCCGGCAGATATGAGGTAAATGTCGGCAATGCCGGAACATCTGTCATCACGGTGAGAAACACTGTCAGGCTCACTGCAGTAAATGACATCAGAAAGATAATGGTGGATGAGTCATCGATCGATGCCTCAAAGGAAGATACCGCCGTGAACGAAGAGGCGGGTCTGGAAGCCGGAAAGCCGGATAACTTTGATTATGATCTGGCCGGAGGGAGCATAGGCATAGATGTTTCAAAATACCAGAAGGAGATAGACTGGAACAGGGTAAAGGCAGCGGGTATTGATTATGCGATAATAAGAGCGGGGTACAGAGGCTCATCTACGGGAGTACTCGTAAAGGATCCGTATTTTGACAGGAATTTTGCTCTTGCAAGAGAAGCAGGGATAAAGACCGGACTGTATTTTTTCACCCAGGCCGTTACCGTTGAAGAGGCGGCCGAAGAGGCCATGGCTGTGGCAAGTCTGGCCAGCCCGGAGGAATTGAGCCTTCCGGTTTATCTTGACGTTGAAAGCAGCGGGAGCGCAGCAGGAAGGGCAGACGGGCTGGATGTGGAGGAAAGGACACAGATCATAAAGGCCTTTTGTGAGACACTGAACAGTCTGGGCTACAAGGCCGGTGTGTATGCGAACAAAAACTGGCTTACAAAAAAGATAGATACTGCAAAGCTTTCGGATTTTGATATATGGCTTGCTCAGTACCGCGTGAGCAGCCCGGATTACAACGGACGCTACTCCATCTGGCAGTATACGTCAAAGGGAAGCGTGGACGGAATAGAGGGCTTTGTGGATATGGATCTGATAACAGGGAGATAGAATAATGGGAAAGATTACGGTTGAGACATGCCCCATAGAGGGAGTAAAGGTCATAACGCCTCAGGTATTCGGAGATGAGCGCGGTTATTTCATGGAATCCTACAACTTCAACGATTTTGCAAAGGAAGGGATAGATGTACAGTTTGTCCAGGACAATCAGTCATCCTCGACAAAGGGAGTCCTGAGGGGAATGCATTTTCAGATAAAGCATCCGCAGGATAAACTGGTGAGAGTCATAAAGGGAGAGGTTTTTGACGCAGTCATCGATCTGAGAGAGGGTTCAAAGACCTTTGGAAAGTGGTTCGGTGTGGTTCTGTCGGCGGAGAATAAAAAACAGCT
>JAFSWJ010000035.1 GCA_017444545.1 Lachnospiraceae bacterium | reverse complement strand
TTTAATATCTTTATGAATCCGTCCGTATTACCATGATAGGAAAAACCGATGTTGCGTATCTTTCCCGATCTTTTCTTTTCATCTATCCATTCAAGGATACCGACATTTTTGAGCTTTTCCCACATGGCGATGTCGGTCAGCATGTGCATCAGATAATAATCCACGTAACCGGTACGGAGGCGGGAAAGCTGCTCGTTGAAATATTTTTCTATGCCGTCATGGCTTGTTATGAGATATTGGGGAAGCTTTGTTGCTATCTTTATTTTTTCCCTGATGCCGTTTTTTTCAAAGATCCTTCCTATGGCAGCCTCGCTTCCGGGATAGAGATAGGCGGTGTCAAAATAATTGACGCCGAGACTGATGCTTTCCATGATCTCTTTTTCGGCTTCGTCGATATCTATGGCTCCGCCCTTTTTCTGAAACCTCATGCATCCGAAGCCCAGTATGGAAAGGTCATCCCCTTTTTTATCTTTTCTGTATTGCATGAAAAACCTCCTTTTTTGCATATCAGGTATTTATTTCTGAGCAGTTCCTTATTCTCCGACCGGCCGGCAGACATTAAAACAGAAGTGTGGTAGAATAAAAAAATGGGACCGACGGGGCTCGAACCCGTGACCTCTCGCGTGTGAGGCGAACGCTCATCCCAGCTGAGCTACGATCCCAATGAAGTGATGATATCACAAATCTTCCAATTAGAAAAGATGTTTATTTGACAGCAGAGAGGCTTTTATTATGGGAAAACAAAAACCCTTCTATGAGGTGTTCCCTTTCTATAGACCCGCAGACCCGGATACAAAGATCTCCTTTGAGGATGCCCTGGTAAACAGGGTGATACAGAGCAAAAACGGGAGCAGGGTGGATGTGTATTTCACCAGCGGGCATCCGGTGCACAAAAAGGAGATATATGAGGCTGAAAAGGGGCTGTCCGGCTCGCTTCCGACAAAAAACAGGGTGAAGTTTGTCCTGCATGAGAATTTTGAGCTTTCATCGCAGTACAATCTGGAAAGCCTTTTCGGTGAGTATGACAGGAGTATCCTGTATGAGCTTCGCTGCAGCTCGCCGATCCTCTTTTCCATATACAAAAATGCCGAGAAAAAGATCGAGGACAACAGGATCGACATAACCATAGCGGACAATTCCGTGGACCATGATTTTGAATCGGAATTAAAGAGGTTTCTGTATTCGGTGATCTGTGAAAGATGCGGTCTGGATGCAAACATCAGCATCAGCTATGAAAAGGCGGCACCGGACAGGGCATATCTTGAAAGAGCCCAAAGTCTGAAACGGGAGATAGCTGAGATCTCAAGCAGGGCCATGAAGGCAAAGGGCACTGAAAAGGCTGAAAAGAAGACCGAATTCAAAAAGTTTGACGGTTCCAAAAAACGGACCGCCTACAAAAATGTCAAAAGCGATGATCCGAAGGTGATCTACAGATATGACACTCCCGAGCCTGCCATGCCCATAAGGGATATCATCGGACCCGTGGAGAGAGTGACCATAAGGGGCATGATCAGAAACTGTGAGGAGACGCTGACAAAGAATGAGAAGTGGGTGATCTTCAAATTTGATCTGACGGATTTTGAGGACACCATAGGCGTGAGCATGGTCCTGAAGCCC
>JAFSWJ010000307.1 GCA_017444545.1 Lachnospiraceae bacterium | reverse complement strand
TTCCATTCAGCCTGCTCCATCACTCTTTTCTGGAGTGTTTCCGGGGTGTCATCGGCATTTACCTCCACGGCCTTTTGCAAAATGATCGGCCCCGTATCGCAGCCGCTGTCCACAAAATGCACCGTGGCTCCGGTCAGCTTCACCCCTCTTTTCAAAGCCTCCTCATGGACCTTCAGTCCGTAGTATCCCTTCCCGCAAAAGGAGGGGATGAGGCTTGGATGTATGTTTATGATGCGGTTTTCGTAAGCACTTATGATGCCCTCCGGAAGAACCGTCATGAAGCCTGCAAGGACGATGAGGTCAGTCCCGGAACCATCCTGCCCGCCCAGGGCATCAAGCATCTTTTTTTCGTACCCTTCGATACCGGCACATTCCTTCCTGCTTATAACGCAGGTTCTGATCCCGGCATCCTCCGCTCTTTTGAGGGCATAGGCATCAGCCCTGCTGCTGATCACAAGCCCGATACGGGCATTTTGTATCGTACCGTCGTTTATCGCATTTATTATGGCATGAAGGTTTGTTCCCCCTCCCGATACCAGAACAGTGATGTTCAGCATAATTCAATGCCCTTTTTGCCCTTGTCGGAAACAGAACCTACGATATATGCCTTTTCGCCTGCTTCCTCTATGGCGGCTTTGATGCCCTCCGCATCCTTCGGATCGACTGCAAGCAGCATTCCCAGACCCATGTTGAAGGTATTGTACATCATGTGCTCTTCTATGCCGCCGTCCTTTTGTATCATGTTAAATATGGGAGGCACGGGATAGGAATCCTTTTTCACCTGTGCCACGATCCCCTCAGGCAGCATCCTGGGAATATTTTCAAAGAAGCCGCCGCCCGTGATATGCGAGCAGCCCTTCACCCTGTATCCCGCAGTCTTTATGCTCTTTAACGCCTTTGTATATATCTTTGTAGGAGTCAGCAGCGTATCTCCCAATGATGCACCCAGCCCGTCATAATACCTGTTCAGGTTCTCCTCCTTCATGGTGAAGACCTTTCTCACCAGGGAAAAACCGTTGCTGTGCACTCCGCTTGATGCGATGCCTATGAGGGTATCGCCGTCCTTGATGCTGCTCCCGTCTATGATATCCTTTCTATCTGCGGCTCCCACCGCAAAACCTGCCAGATCGTATTCATCCTCGGGCATCAGTCCCGGATGCTCGGCAGTCTCTCCTCCGATCAGCGCCGCACCGGCCATCCTGCAGCCTGCAGCCACGCCCTCCACGATCTTTGCGATCTTTTCGGGGATATTCTTTCCGCAGGCAATATAATCAAGAAAGAACAGCGGCTCTCCGCCGGAGCAGGAAATGTCATTGACACACATGGCCACACAGTCGATGCCCACGGTATCGTGCCTGTCCAGAATAAATGCGATCTTGATCTTTGTCCCAACCCCGTCGGTACCCGAAAGCAGGACGGGATCTTCCATAGCTTTTATCTTTTTCAGGTCAAAGGCTCCGGAAAATCCGCCGAGCCCTCCAATGACCTCTTCCCTTTTGGTCGACTCCACAAATCCCTTTATCAGCTCAACGGATCTGTAGCCTGCCTCCACATCGACGCCTGCGCTCTTGTAATCCATAAAACTCCTTATTTACGGGAAATATACTCCCTGTATCCTATATCCTTCAGCTTCTCATCCTTTGCAATGACCTCTTCCTTCTGCTTTCCTAAAAAATCCTTCAGCTTTGCAAGAAGTCCGGGATCTTCGATGGCAAGCATCTTTGCGGCCATGATCCCCGCATTTTTCCCGCCGTCGATCGCCATTGTCGCAACCGGGATCCCCGGCGGCATCTGCACTATGGAGTACAGCGCATCCTCTCCCGAAAGAGATTTTGACTTTAACGGAACCCCTATGACAGGAAGCGGAAAGAGGGCGGCGCTCATGCCCGGCAGATGGGCAGCCATGCCGGCTCCCGCGATCACGACCTTCACGCCTTTTTCCTCAAGGCCTTCCGCCCATTTGAAAAACACATCCGGCTCCCTGTGAGCCGATATGATGTTCATCTCATATTCTATACCGAATCCCTCAAGGACCGCTGCCGCCTTTGACATCACGTCCAGATCGGAATCCGAGCCCATGACTATAGCAACCTTTGCCATCTGTATCTCCTCAAAACAGTATCTTCGTATAATCAAAACCAACAACCTATTATACTTTTATATCAATATCTAATCAAGCGGAACATTCAGCTCCTCAGTTCCCGCCACGGCAAAACGGCCGTCTTTTATTATATAATGGCGCCTCCCCTCCTCATCAACGGATGCTATATGGCAAAGCTCTTCGTAGGGTATGGTCACATCGGTGTGGCAGTTAAAATATGCCTTCACCGGATCCTCCCGCCTGTACTTTTCCGTATGCTCGTTGACCTTTGAGATGATCTCGCGCCCGTCAGGGTTGTATACCTTCACATCCTCCTCCCTGCCGTAGCAGGTGTCGCCGAAGGCAAAGTGGGGACCGGTCTTTTCCGCTATCAGTATGGGCAGTTTGCCAAAGATCCCGTATTTTTTTGCCATGGCATAGGCAGTGGTGTT
>JAFSWJ010000306.1 GCA_017444545.1 Lachnospiraceae bacterium | reverse complement strand
TGATAAAGCATCGAAGGAAGCCTGAGGTGCTTATTGTTGCTCCGGCATATGCCGAATATGCCAGAAATGTTGCTATTGCCGGCGGAAACTGCAGTTATTTCTTTTTGCGTAAAGAGGATGATTTCAGATTTGATGTGGCTTCTCTAATAGCTTCATTGTCAGGAGAGCTGTCTCTTTTGATGATATGCAATCCTGTCAATCCTACCGGAACAGCTTTGAAGGCAAAAGAGCTGGAAGAAGTTCTTAAAAGATGCGAAGAGCTTGATATAATTTGCGCGGTTGATGAGACCTATGTTGATTTTGCAGATGTGTCCTATGATGCATCGCCTCTTTCAGCCAGGTATCCAGGCCTTTTCATTATAAGAAGCATGTCAAAGTTTTTTTCCGCGCCGGGACTTAGGATTGGATATGGGATAACTTCTGATGAAAGACTTCTGCGAGAGATAGAAGAAAATAAGGATCCCTGGTCTGTAAGCTCGTTATCGAATGCTGCAGCGATACTTATGCTTAAAGATAAGGAATATATAAACAGTGCAAAAAACTATATGGCATTGGAGCGTGAAAGAGTTTGTAAAAAGCTGGATGAGCTTAAACAGCTTGGTATCACATATATTGATCCGACTGCAAATTTTGTCCTTGTTCATATTCCGGAGGAGAAGCTTTCTGCTGAAGATCTTTTTGAAAGAGCTTTGCAGGAGAAGATGATGATCAGGAACTGCTCTGATTATAACGGCCTCGGGAATAACTATATCAGGTTTTGCTTTATGAAAGAAACAGATGATGACAGATTGCTGGCGTTTATAAAGGAGAGTTACTCTTGAGTCTGTCCTTGAGTGTCAAAAGAATAGAGGAGACCTGCATAGCCGGCAGCACTGTAGCAGGCTCTTTTGTGATCAGCGCAAAAGAGAACGGGCGTGGGGTAGCGCGTCTTTCTTTTATCCTTAGATGTTCTCATCGCAGGATCAGTCTTTCTGAAACAGATTACAACGGACCGCTTCCTGATGATGGCATAACTATCTGCTATGAGATATCATCCTATGGCTTTGATCCCGGAACTATATACAAAGGCTCCATATCCGTAGTTTCAGATCAGGGAGAGGACAGGATCCCCGTTACTTTGAGTGTGATCCGGGATGAGATCAAGTCTTCAAGAGGACCTGTGAGAAATCTTTTCCACTTTGCAAATCTTGCAAAGGAGGATTTTGAAGAAGCTACAGGGCTTTTTTATACAGAGGATGCGCGAAGGATATTTGAGGAGGGAGAAAGAGATACATTATTCAAATACAGGGCGTTCCGTTCCTGTTCCGGCAGGGGAAAGGGGTATGAGGGAGTAGAGGAATTTCTCGTGGAAACCGGGAAGAAAACCCCTGTGCTTTTGAATTTCGCTGAAGGCAGCGTAATGGAAAAGGATATATATGATGATCGGGAAATAACCGTAACAGTAAGGAAGAGCGGTTGGGGATATCCCGGGTTCAGGCTCAGCTGCACGGATGACTTCATTGAGCTTGAAAGGACAGAGTATACTCATGCAGATTTTG
>JAFSWJ010000305.1 GCA_017444545.1 Lachnospiraceae bacterium | reverse complement strand
GACAAGCAGTTTGGCCATAGAAAAGAAAACCGCTCTCTTCCTATAGTAGGGATGGGGTTGTTCATGGACATGGACGGAATACCGATTTCTTTTTCTATATATCCCGGCAACAGAAATGAGCAGTTGACAATGATCCCGTTAGAGAAAAAGATGCTCGAAAACTTTGACAGGTCAAAGTTTATCGTCTGCACTGATGCAGGGCTCTCCTCAGCAACAAACAGGGTGTTCAACTCTTATGACGGAGAAGATGATATGCGAGGATATATAACAACGCAACCCATCAAGACTCTCAAAGGATTCCTGCAGGAATGGTGTATGGCTGATGACGGATGGGCACTCGACGGTGACAGTTCAAAAAAGAAATATAAGATTTCTGAACTGGATGAAGAACGAGATAAAGACAAGATATTTTTTAAGACCAGGTGGATCAAGGAAGAAGGAATAGTCCATACCGACAGAGGCGACAAAAAACAGATCATCGAACAAAAGCTCATAGTCTCTTATTCCATCAAATATAAAAATTTTCAGCGACGCATACGGGAAGGACAGATTGAGAGGGCAATGAGACTCGTTGAATCGGGAGAAAAAACAATCAACAAGAAAAAACAGAATGCCCCCAAACGTTTTATAAAATCAGACCATGCCACAAGGGATGGAGAGGTTGCGGAGAAGTCGGTCAACTACATCGATGAATCTATAACCTCTGACGAAGAAAAATATGATGGCTTCTATGCTGTTTGTACAAACCTTGATGACAGTGTAAGCAGCATAGTAAAAGCAAACAAACGAAGGTGGGAAATCGAGGAATGTTTTCGGATAATGAAGACAGACTTCGAAGCCCGTCCTGTATATCTGAGCCGTCAGGACAGGATCCTCGCACACTTCATAACCTGTTTCATAGCTCTTATAGTATACCGATATCTCGAGAAAAAACTAGGTGACAACTATACCGTCGATCAGATACTTCCCACTCTGCAGGAAATGGATTTCATGAAATACGAAGGAAAGGGGTACCAGCCTGTGTATACGAGGACGGAATTAACAGATGCTTTACATGAAGCATTTGGGTTCTGTACTTCCAAGCAGATCGTGCCGGTAGCTAAGATGAGAAATATCATTTCACAAACAAAGCACTAAAAGGAAGCCAGGGGCTCATGTCCCTGCCCATGAATAAATGGCGTATTGCGCCTGTTGATCCTTAGTCTGCTTGATTACAGGATATCTGAAGATATCTACATTCAGATAAAGAGCCGGCTGGAGCGTAGCGGAGGCCGGGTTTCCTTTTTTCGAGAGCAGAATGCATAACCCATGAGATGGTGTAACGTGCATCCATAAAATTTATAAAAGTCTCGTGATCCACTGTTTATCCGGCCCACGAGACTTTTTTTGCAAAAACACTGTCAAAAACGGGATTCTAACAAAACAGACACCACCTTGTCAATACTAAAAATCACGCAGGTCACCCTCACCTCCGGCAGAAAAACTTCCGGAGGTGCCACGGGCGCTGTCTACTGTATTCCGTATCTTGACTTCATTTCCTCCGATATCTCCGTGTCCTTCAGTATATCGCGGGCTTTTTTGATCAGCTCCTCAACAGTATATCTTTTATAGTAGCCGATCTTATTTTCTCCTCCCGGCTCCTTTGATATCGTAACAAAGATGTCCCGGGTTCTTTGATGTCCCCTGCATCTTTCTATATTTGCGATCTCGATACCGTTTTTCATGTCCACCACATCACACATATCATCCATCTGGATATACAAAAGATCCTCATCATGATCAAAGATGACATTTCCGTTATAGGAGTAATAGACCATCACATCAATGTTCTTCAGAAACTCTCCCGTATCCTTTGAATACCGGTTCAGGCTTCCGTCATTAAAGAGGACCATGAGATCCCCGGAAAGAAATGTCATTCCGATCGGTGTCAGTCCGGGACTTGGTATCGTGACCTTTACATCTCCTCCTTTATCAGCCAGCAGGATCCTGCTTCCATCCGAAACCGCAAAAAGGCCTCCGTCACTGTTGTCTGAAAAGCAGCTTCCTCCCGCCCATTCCTCGGGTGTTTTGATCTGCACCGATCCTCCGGTTTTTTCATCAACCACAATGTCCGAATCTCCCTGAAGGCATACAATTCCAAGCTCATCATAGTAAACCGGAGCACCCTTTATATATCCGGCATTTTCCGTAAGTTTCATCTCTTTCTTTTCTCCGGTGCTGACATCAAATGACCCGAGGATCGTTTCAAAGTCATCCGTGCGGGACGTGTAGATGATCTTTCCGTTCTTCAGGACACAGGCATCACGAAGCATGTTATTCATTCTGAAAAGCTTTTCCTTCAAAAGCTTGTCTTCCTTTATATCATACGATACCAGTTCGAGATCCTCATCACCCACATCACCTTCATGTCCCAGATAAACCTTTCCGTCACAGATCCCCATCAGCACATACCGGTATACCCCTTCACCCTCAAGGCTTTTTTTCCTGTGCTCCTCCTTATCATCCAGTCCGTATACATCGATCACAGGTGTCTTGCTGTCATCCTCTGACAGGACCGCCACGTAGTTCTCATCCATCACTACAGCGCCCGGCAGATCCGGAAAAGACGGATCGTCTCCAAGCGGCGTCCACTCCTCATCATACACGTTTGTTCCATAATAAATTATCTCATGGCTCAGGTTCTGCCTTGCATAAACCCCCTTGTTGACAACAACCTGGCGAAGATCATCCGCAAAAAACCTGGTATAATAAACCCTGTCCGGACCCTCTCCGGTTATCGGCGTGGCATATCCTCCATCTTTCGTCAGATAGAGCGGCCTTCCGTCTCCGTCCCTGTCGCTCACATCGATGATCGAATCATTAACATTATTACTGTATCGGAGTTCTCCGGTTTTTATGTCGTATACGTCAACAACATTTCCCGAATAAAATGCAACCGAATCATTAAGCTTCACAAAGCCGTTCTCTATCATCACACCGTTACATACAAAATCCGCCTTCCATCTTTCCTTCAGACCGGCCGCATCTATACACATCACCGTGGAATGATCATTTGCAAGGATCTCCCTGTCTCCGAATGACATACTGCTTTTCATATCCACATCGGTGCTTGCCACCATGAAGGTATCATTGTCAACCCATTCTATCGACTTCACCATCTCCTCTAAATAATCAGAGGCCTGCGCCTTTCCGGAACCGGGATCAAATACCCCGTATGCATACTCATTCCACCCCTTCAGAACGCGGAAAGCTATCTTTTTTCCGTCCGGTGAAAGGACACTTTCCACTATACTCGCTTCTTCTGTCCGGGGGTCATCCGGCATGGTGTACGTTTTCTTAACCTTACCTGTCCTGCTGTCGATCTCTTTGTACTCTTTATCGAGAGTACAGATATAGAACGAATCCCCTGACACCATCAGGGTGTCTTCATCATCAAACGAACTGTATCCATCGCCATCAATGGTACAGGTCCAGAGTTTTTTTCCATTTGCCGTATCATAACAGTCCATATCCTGACCGTTCCAGATCAGGAGCCTTTCATCGTCAAGATAACGCATCCCGGAGATCCTCTCATACTCCCCGTCAAGATACAGATTCCTCTGATGGCTTTCGGTATCCCAGACTGCCACAACGTTTCCGTCATCTCTGACTGCAACGGTCTTTCCGTCAGGGCTCACCTCAAAACCGGCTATAACATTCGGCATCCTGTAATTCCATGCAGCATGTATATTGCTTCCTTCACTTGTCTCATAAGCAAGTGTCGCATCGGTCAGTGCGCGGACCGCCTCCGGCGTTACCGGTCTTTCATCCTCTTCATCCTTTGGAAGAGCTTCTAGCGCAAGCTGCAGTGCCGTGATCCTCTGTTCCTTTTCAAAAAGGTTTCTCGATTCATTCGCAAGATACCTCGACTGGTTTTTCAGGGATTCAAGATAGGTCTTTCTGATCCTGTCCCTGCTGTAATACATATATCCGGAAAAGGCCGCCATGATGGCGAGCACTGCCAGAAATGCCGCCGTCAGCTGCTTGATCCTGTACTGTCTCCTGCGGTTCATCAGTTCATCATAGGCGCAGCCTATGATGCCACAGGCCAGTCTCGGAAGTTCCGTCTTTTTTGCCTTTCCCGGAGACATTCTGTAATCACAGGACAGCGGCTCTGAAGGGATCCTGACCGTCTGATCATTACCGTTTTCATCCGTTATCACCTTTTCCTCATACTTCAGGATATCCGGGATGACATCAACAGGCTCACCGTTTACCAGTACTGTAAAGATCTGCTTTTTTGTGTGGTTCTTCAGAAAGTACTCTATCTCCCTCGGAACCCATGCAGATTCCTTTGTGTTTGTGGAGCATATAACTATGAGATAGTCCGCATCGGCCAGAGCAGTTGAAATTGAATCACTCAGATCGCTTGTAATGGGAAGCTCATCCTTGTCACGAAAGATCCTGTTTATCCTTTTGACACCGGTTTTTTTTCTGATCTTTGACGGGATATGAAAATGCTCCAGACCCTTGTGGATCGCCTCAGCAACCCTGTTGTCCTCAGGTGCATGCTTATATGAAATAAATGCATTATAGTGTTCGCTCATCTTTCAACCTCTCTGTAAAGCTTCGGAAAAAGCCTCTTGCTTATTATGTATATATCGTGAGGATCATCCTCTCTCACTGCTATATAGTCTCCCGGCGTTCCCGAATAATACTTTTCTTCATCCCAGGCTGTAAAAAGCTTGACATATCCCTCAAGCGGTCCTGCAAAGATCTTCACATTACCCTGACTGTACACCGTTTTTGCAGATCTCAGAACACTTTTCTTTTCACCCGTGAAAACATCCTTTATGGACGGTTCATATTCAAACACTTCCTCATAGGGTTCATCCGAAGCCCTGTAGCTTCTTTCAAGCTTCTCTTTTTTGATGGGATAAACCTCTCCTTCTATCCCGATCATGAGATACATGTCCTTCTCGATCCTGACATTTATATCTCCCTCAAGCGTTCTGATCTCAACAGTAGTTCCCTCGCTGAACACCTCTGTCATACTGACAGCACCAAGCTTCTGTTCCTTCTTCTCATACAGTTTCATGCCGGATGTTTCAAGTATGGTATCCTTCGCGTAGATGACTCTGTACATGGAAAAATATCTTTCAAGACGGCTCCTGAACTCATTTCCGGCGATCTCTTCGATGTCCGCATCTTCACCATTGATCCCGGGGAGCTTCTCAGGTCTGATGGTTCCGCCGGCCTTTATGATATGACCTCCGCCGCCTCCGATACCCTCTGCCAGAAACGCGGCAAGTTCATTTGCATGAACCTCTTTGATGCAGCTTCTGACTGAAAACTTGATCTCACCCGGACTTGTATAATAAGCAACGCACACATCAACCCCTACGGTCTCAAGTGCAAAATCACTTATCACTCCGAGTATGTTCGGATCGCACCATTCCGCTCTGATCAGCAGGTATTTATTGTCTTCATGATACTCGTAACTGCTTATCGCCCTGCCCGTTATCTTCAACTCATCCAGCGATATGCAGGAATTTACCATTTTTGTAATTATGCTTTTGTTTATCGATAGTTCATCCTGCATATCCCTGTCAAGCGGATGCGAAACCTCCGACAGTCTGTTTGTGTCAGTATACAGGCCATAATAAAGAGCAGTGGACAGAAGGATATCATCATCAACGCTCATCCCCTCATCACGCATCATATCCCAGATTATCGTGGCGCAGCATCCCATATTGCTCCTGACCTCGGCAAGGGGCGGAAGACTTTCCGTCACCTGATGATGATCGATCACCGCAACATTCTCCGCCTTTGTACATGTGACATTTTTTTGTCCGTACTGGCAGTCGACCGTAACCAGAAGCTCAGGAACATGCTCAAACTCCGGTTCGTAATCCACCGGGATCTTCAGTTCCTCTTTCATTATGAGGAGATTGCTCTTGCTCATCCTGTTTCTTCCCCGGTAGATGAACCGCGGTTTCTTTCCCATCCGCTCCAGATACCAAAGCAGAGCGTAGCCGGATGCGAGAGCATCCGCATCCGGATTATCGTGACACTGGATCACGATATCATCAAATCCCAGCAACTCCTTCAGCCGCATGATACTTTCCTTTTCCTTTCAGTGCACCAGCACATTCCTTTCCTTATCATATCTGTAGAGGACATCATCCTCTATCTGTTCCCTGTCCTCAAAAAGTTCTTCCGCATTTTCAATAATGCCGTCTCCATCCTTCGACTTCAGGAAAACAACATACCTGATATCGCTTCCCGCCGCTTCATCCAGAACATCCGAAGCATTGATATGATCCCTGTCATCAAACGACATGACCCTTGAAACATAGGGCACCGCGCAATATGGTATAGTCTTTGTTCTCTGCATGTCATCCGTACAATCAACAAAAAGAATGCTGTCTCCAAAATTCATCTCCGGTATGAAAACACCTTCAAACTCCCTTGAAAGCTCATCCACAAGTCCGTAGGCCTGTGAGTATTCTCTTTCATACACGGAAGGGATCATTGTTTTTTTTGCATACGGAAAATTTATGGTCAGCAGCAGCAGAATGGTAACTGCGATCTTCAGGGCATCCTTCTTTTTTATCACGGTAAATGCAAAATAGACTGCAGCACAGAGTACTGCGCCGAAAAACGTGATGATATATCTGTCAAAGCTCGACAGCGAATCCGCCTCCCATTTTTCGAACACAAACAGATAGATATAGATCATCACAGCCAGATATCCGGCCATGCCTGACGCAAGAACGATCCCGTCAAGAAGCCTGCGTTTTTTTTCGGAACAGTTCCTCATGAGAATGATGAAGACCGCCAGCCCGAAAAGCGCCATCCCAAGCGCGGAAAGCCCTGCCGGTGAATCATTGAGATGTTTCAGTGCAAGCGCCCTGAAAAATTCTTTTATCGTTGACGCAGTATATTCCGGAAAAACGATCCCCGTTGTGTCCGATATATTTGAATCCAGATTGTTTGACAGATATGAGGTGTTTCCCCTGACAGCGCAAAAATACTTCCATGAAAAATAAAAAGCCAGATTGCATATGCCGATCAGGATCCCCGGAAACACCGCCTTTATCTTCGGCCTGAAGTTTTCCACAAAAAAGACTGCTATCGCTATCGCTGCAAAGATCAGCCCCGTAGTCTTTGTCATTGTAAGGACCACTGTCACAAGAAGAAATCTCAGATAATAAAAGAGATCCCGTCTTTTGTCAAAGATATATATCAGGGCCTGTCCGAAAAGAAAGGTCATTATTATATCAACTCCGAGACAGTGGAACATCTGAAACGAACAGACAGCGGGCATGGCTGCTCCCAGCACTGCTTTGCATATATACGATGCCACTCCTTCCTCCTCATTCTTTTTGAAAAAAGGAAGCAATGTGACAAGGAGCAGGATATAGTTCACGGCAAACATGAGATACTCCCTGAACCCTCCGCAGATCTTGAACGCGGGGAAATACAGATACTGTACTATCGGAAAATAGTCCCTGTACAGGGAACTGTTCATGCTTCCTGCAGGTACACCGTTTATGACATACATATCCTTTGAAAAGATAGCCCAGTAATGAAGATCATCCCAGTTTGTGACGCGAAGATGTCTCGAAAGCATGACGGCGGTCACGCAAAAGAACAAAAAGACCCATACTCCGGGATTCCGTATCTTTTTTGCCATCATGGAAGCAAAGGAACCCCTGTATTTCTTTAATGACAGTATCAGAAAGAAGCCCGTACCGGCGATCAGATACATCAGCAGGAATTCCACGGCATGCGCTATGATGCCCAGGATCCCTGCCAGATACAAAAGGATCATGAACAGATATAGGAAAGCGGGAATGGTATCCTCCATGTCCCGGTCAAAACATACAGCCCCTGTCAGACTAAGCATCGTATTTTTTTACCTCTCCCCCTGCTTTGACAAAAGATAGCATTTCGAATAATAGGCAACATACAGTCGTTCCATGTTCTTCAGATCAGGATTTATTTTTCTGATATCCTGCACATATTCTTCCTCATCCACGTTTTCCGGAACATATACCACCACCCTGTCCGAATCACTTATCTCCTTTGAAGCTCCCTTTGCGTTTTTTCCGTCATACACATAGATCCTGTCAAACTTTCGAAGTTCAAAAACATTTTCCTCCGGTGAGATGCTGTTCCCGAAAAGACAGATATCATCTTCATGCTCTGTTGACCTTTCAGAGATGATCCGGCGGTTTTCATCGAAAAGACCGTTCTTCAGCAAGGTCAGCTCAGGCAATGCAAAAAACAAAAGTATCACGGCAAGCCCGAGCCGGGGCGAACGGAAAACTTCCCCGGTCACCCGGTCCAGCGTCAAAACAGCAAGAAGTATGAACAGGGGATATGCCGGTGAAATGTACCTCGTGGTGAGATACGGGGTGATCGCCGAAACCGTCAGATAAAAACAGATGCTGACAACAACCGTCATTGCGATCCGCGGACTTACGGCAAATGCTCTCTTCAGCTTTTCTCTGTCCCTGATCAAAAGATATACGGCAAAAACCAGTACTATGATCACCAGATATTTCAATCTGTTCCCGAACAGCTCCTCATTGACCTGCCTTGTCATCTTCAGTATTTTTGAAAACACCACCCCTGCCGTAAGTTTTTGGGAAAGAGCGTCTTCTGCCGTCTCCTCGGCAAACATCTGCCAGATCACCTTGTTCCAGGTGATGAGGATCAGTCCTGCCGCCACAGCCATCGACCCGGCATAGTAAAGCACTGAACGAACCTTCTTTTTACATAGCCAGAAGATACACAGGAAAGCAGCGCAAAAGAAAGCAAATACCAGATAGAAATAATGGGTCATCACACCCGCAAAGGTCAGGACACAAAGCAGCAAAAAGCCCGAAACAGAAGGGGTCTTCTCAAGAGCCTTCAGATGCCACAAAAGACAAAGCATCGTCAGTACCATTAACAGGATATACATCCTGATAAAAACAACAAGCGATATGATCCCGGCAGTCAGCCCGAAGGTCAGACAGACAAAAAGGGCAGCACCCGGTCTGTCCGGAAAAAGCTCAAGCACAGTCAAATACAGCAAAACTATCACAGCCGCATAGCATACTATGTTTAATCCTATCCCGAACCACTTGGAAAAATGTCCCGGACCAAAGGAGCATACTGCGTGAAGGAGCAGGGCATATACAGGCGGATGTGTATCCATCTGCTGGTTTCTGACCGTATTTTTCCAGTCAAATCCGTGTCCCTTTTCTACAAAGGTATAGGCATAGAGATCATCCCCCTCATACCATTTCCCGGCTTCAAGTCTGAAGTATCCGCCGTTCCTGCTGTTTGAAAGAGTATAGGAAAGGACCTCATCCTCATATAGATATTCCTTGTAATACCCGTGATAAACTGCGATCCCCGTCGAGATCAGTATCACCAGGATCAGTCCGGCAATACTCCAAAGCCTCCTCTGTTCCTTCATTTTCACTTTTTTTCTTCCCTCATCGTTTTGTCTATCCATTCAACCCTCTTTCTGTAAAAGTCAGTCATCATACTGCAGTAGGAGGCATAATCACCGGCTTCCGAAAAAATATCCGGAGCCCCTACGTCGTTTGCATGTCCAAAGAGGACAAAGTTCAGATCTCCGTCATCACCCATGGCGTTTTTATTATCCTCAAATTCCGAGATCCCGTCAAAGAGAACCTCCCTGATACCTCCGTTGAAATACACATCATTTACAGCCGCCCTGAACTCTTCGTTTTCAAAAAGAGAAGTATACCATCCGGCATTCCTGACCCTGAAGCCCTCGGGAGTATCAAACAGCATTCCCTCCTTGTCATAGGGAGATCCCAGAGCACGGTCCATATCCCAGACCGGTCCCATATGGATCCTTCTGTCCGATCTCCTGTAATACATATATACGCTTCTCTGCCAGGCATCAAAATTCATGGATGCCTCCTCTATCCAGTAATACCTTGCAAGTGAATCTATATCGCACACCCCGGAAAGACTTTCAGATGACGGATCCTCAACGGCATCTATAAACGTCTGCAGTATCGATAAGGCCTCACTCTGCATGGCGGGTGTGGCATTTTCGGGAAACCTCAGATCCGCTGTCGGATACGGCAGTCCGTCCTCAAACCAGGTCTTTGACTCATATCTCAAAGGCTGCAGCGCCACGGGAGGATCCATCTTGAAAAAATAGTCTCCGGCATCCAGATTAACTCTGTTTTTGTCGACACTGACCTTTGTGGTGAGGGTATATACTCCCTCATAGATTCCGTCAACATAGAGATTTATGTTTTGCATCCCGGGCTGGAAATCTATCCCCGCTTTTTCGGAAATTTCATTGAATGTCAGATTTTTGATCAGGGAATTATCGTACGCGTTACCAACAAGATTCCAGTTTTTGTTTTTTCCCATTCCAAGGAGATTCTGTGCCTTTTTAAGTCTGAGGGTATATGATTTCTTCCTGTTGCTGCCCCAGCTTTCATTTCCTCTGCCCTGAAGACTCGCTTCTGCAACGGATGAGACTCCTTCTGTTTTATCATTGTACAGCTGCATGCTCCCGTCACATATTATATCCTTGGTCTCCGATGCGTTCATGCTGTCGTATGTCTCATGGTCCTCTGTCTCAAAATACATAACGGGAAGAACATGATGATCGAGCACCACCTCCCAATTCCCGATCATAACCCTCTTTGTCATATCATAAACTCTTCTGGCAAGATAATTTCCATCCATATCCCTGAAATATACCGTGACAGCTTTCTCATTAATACCTTGGGGAAGCAGGAGATGTATGTAACCGTCTCCCAGACTGTAGCTGCACAGATCACAGGGAAGTCCCCTGTTCTCTTCCTTTACAGCCACTATTTCAAAATACGGAAGCTCAAGCAGCATCTCATCTGTATACTCCGTATCCATCCTTCTGTTTCTGCGGTCACTCATCTTTTCACACAAAAGAGCCCCTGTCAAAGCAGCGGCCCCGGTCAAGCATACCATTATGAAAAATAGGATCTTTTTTTTCATCTATCCTCTGAATTCCCCATCGTGTGAGACGAGAGATACCGTATCTACACCCTCAAGTCCCTTCAGCGAAGCTAACATCCCGTCAGCGTCAGTGACCCTGACTTCAAAAACACTGTTTGTCCCCGAAGACGTGACATTTACGGATCTGATGGATACTATCTTTCCGTAGGGTGCGACCGCATTTTTTATGTCCTCCGTTTTCAGCTTTGATCCCGCACCGACAAACAGCATCCTTCCGGTCCTTGTTTCGGGTATGACCTTCAGCAGTGCTATGGCAAAGGTCACACAGACCGCAAGTATGATGGCTATCTTGTATAGCCCTGCTCCGCAGATTATTCCCGTTCCTATAGACCAGAAAAGAAACAGCAGATCCATGGGTTCCTTTATCGCAGTACGGAACCTGACTATGGAAAGAGCACCGACCATACCAAGAGATATGACCAGACTGCTTCGCATGGCAAGTATTATCCCGGCTGTGACTATCGCCATGGCGACTATGGAAATATTAAAATCCTTTGAATAAAAAGCATTTTTTGTTATCACCCTGTAGACCGCAAAAATATAAAGCGCAATGATGAACGCGATCCCGAGGGTGAGCAGGATCTCAGCCACCGTGATATCGGCGCCCGAAAACCCGTTTACCAGATTGTTTTCTATCGCATCCCTGAAACTCATATATCGATTCCCATCCTTTCCATGCAAAGGGCATATTTTGAACAGCTGCTCCTTGAAAGACCCAGACCTCCCAAAACTCCTGCTATCTCATCCGGCAAAAATTCATCATATTTTATCTCCAAAACATGCATATCTCCATCCAAAGCCGCCCTGCCGGTAAGGGTATGATCAAACATCCTGTCAAATTCGCATGAACCCATGATATTGGTATCAAAGGTTATCCTGACATTGCAGATATCATATACATAGGCGGAGCGTTCGTAATCCACGATACATGCCGGCAGGTAAAATTCATTTGCAGCATGCTCCATATATTTTTCAAGCACCGTCTTTGCCTCTTCCTGCCCGCAGTTCAAAGCAGCCTCTTCAAGGGCACTTACGGAATCAGCCGGACTGCTTTTGATAAGCCTTTCAAAAAAGCTCCTGTCTATGAGCGCGCTCTTTTTTGTGATCGTATCACGATGCCTTTGTTTGATCTCCGCCATCACGGGATCCGGCGCGCAGTTATAGATCCTGATCCTGTATTTTTCCCTGGGGGAAACACCGGCTTTGTTTTCGCGAAAACATCTGTGATCCGGGCTGTCAAAGTAAAGGCTTCTGATCCTGTAGAAATCCCCCTGCTGATGAGGATCCTTTTTCATGAGGGGATCGATCCTGTTTCTGACATCGAGCAGGATATCCTTCCCGACTATGAATTTCAACTCCTTTCGGTTTGCCCTCACTCTTCCTTCGACCTTTTCTTCAATATCGCCTCTGCTATCACCATGTCCGTTTCCGTCGTGATCTTTATATTGTCGTAACTGCTTTCAACAAGCTTTGCATCTGCATCCGCATACATCTTTGCGACCATGGTATCGTCGGTAATATATACTCCCGCATCAAGCAGCCTTTTCTCATCCCTTTTCAGTTTTTCGTAACAGTCCGCGATCATATCCCTGTCAAAGACCTGCGGTGTCTGCATCATCCACACCTTTGACCTGTCGGGGGACTGCTCGACAAATCCGTCCCCGTTTTCGATCTTCACGGTATCCTTTGCTCTCACGGCTGCCACGGCCGCACCGTATTTTTCAACATAATGAAGGCATCTCTCCAGCGTATGCTCTGATACAAAGGGCCTTGCCCCGTCATGGATGAAAACATGATCAAAGCCTTCCGTCTCCTTTAGTCCGTTATACACCGAGTCATATCTTTCCCTTCCGCCGGACACTACAGCCTTTACTTTTTTGAATCCGTATCTGTCCACGATCTCTTTTCTGCAAAAGTCCTCGTCACCCGGTATGCATACCAGGATCACGGCATCAACAAAGGAAGCCTCGAAGGTTTCCAGGCTGTAGCATATCAGAGGCTTTCCCAAAAGATCCATATACTGTTTCGGCCTGTCTGAGCCCATTCTCCTGCCGCTGCCTCCGGCAAGCACGATTGCGATATTCTTCATAATAAATCCTCTGTCAGCTGTCCGGTTCTCCCAGTTTCAGATTTGGTACCGCATTCAGGTCCAGACCGGAGATCCTGTTATCAACAAATCTGAAATATGCAGCCGAAGCGATCATCGCTCCGTTGTCGGTACAGAGCACAGGCGCGGGTACAAAAAATTCAACTCCGCGTTTTCTGCACTCCTCCTCCATGGCTTTTCGAAGCCGGGAATTTGATGCCACTCCGCCGGCAAGGGCAAGCTTCTTCATGCCCGTATTTTCCACCGCCCGCATGGCATTACCGACCAGTACATCAACAACAGCCGCCTGAAATGAAGCCGCCACATCATCCCGGTTGACTTCAATTCCCGCCATGGAACAGGAATTCAGATAATTCAGCACGGCGCTCTTCAATCCGCTGAACGAAAATGAGTATTCATTATCAGCGATCTTTGCCCTTGGAAAATCCACTGCCCCGGGATCACCCTTTTTTGCAGCTTCATCTATCTTTGGTCCTCCGGGATACCCCAATCCTATGGCTCTTGCCACCTTGTCATAGCTTTCTCCCGCAGCATCATCCATCGTTCTTCCGAGGATGGTATACCTGCCATGATCTTCCATTTTTACGAGATGGGTATGTCCTCCCGAAACGATCAGACACAGAAAGGGCGGATTCAGATCCCTGTACTCTATGAGATTTGAACAGATGTGTCCCTCTATGTGATTGACACCGACAAGAGGGATCTTTTTTGTATAGGCATATCCCTTTGCAAAGGATACCCCCACAAGCAGCGGTCCCACAAGTCCCGGACCGTATGTCACTCCGACAGCAGTGATCTGCCCGTCTTTTACTCCCGCCTGCTTTACGGCCTCGTCCACCACCTGGTTTATCTTTTCTATATGCTGCCTTGATGCGATCTCGGGAACTACTCCCCCGTAGAGCGTATGGGTGGATATCTGTGAAAAAATGACATTGGAAAGGATCTCCCTTCCGTTCCTTACTACTGCCGCCGCAGTTTCATCACATGAACTTTCAATTCCCAGTATCAGTATATCGTCCATATCCCTATTCCGAAAGCTGCCATCCCAGTATCTTCCAATGTCCGTCCTGATCCTGCCGCAAAAGGAATTCTTCCCTGACCTGGTTGATCCTTCCGTTTTCCCTCATGTTCAAGGTCAGGAGCATGGTGGCCAGATTTCCGTATTCATTGTCGCTGTATCTGACATCCGTGCTGGAAGATACGGCAAAGCTCGAGACGATCTTTGACGCCTCACGATACTGCAGGATCTCCGCCTTCAGAGCCCTTATATACTCATCCTCAGTCTGGGTTGCCAGAAGCTCATCGTCAAAAAGCTTTCTCATCATCCTTGCCAGTTCTTCGATCTGGTCCTCCGTCGTGTCTTCCATATAGAAACACTTCGTGATCTGGGCATAATGCTTCATCACCTCTCTCGGAGTAGACGGATAGGAGACATCAAAGTTCTGAGCCAGTTCCTTTGCCGTCTCAGTCATGACTACGTTTTCTTCACTTTTCGGAATATTGGCGATCGCAAAATACACTACCACTATCGCCGCACAGATAGCAGCAATGCTCAGTATTGTATTTTTAGTCTTGCTCTTTTTCATAATCCAGAACCACCGTTTTTCCGTCTTTTCCGGGCTTCGCCTGCGGAAAGATCCTTTTTACCTCATCCATATACTGCCTGGGATCTGTCATTGAAGGAGAAAAATGCGTCAGCCACAGTTCCTTCACCCCGGCCTGCCTTGCAAGTTCCGCCGCTTCGG
>JAFSWJ010000304.1 GCA_017444545.1 Lachnospiraceae bacterium | reverse complement strand
CTCAAAGATTCCTTTTTTTCCGATGCGATGAGCCTGATCAGGAGGTTTTTTGCGGTATCATCAAGTATCCCCGCCCTGTCTGACCCTGTACTTTCAAATATCCTGTGTGAAAGCCTGTTGAAGCTCAGAACATCTATGTTCAATATCCCCTTTTCATCGCTCATCTCCATAATGGTACGCATGGCGCTCAGGGTGAACTGTTCGGGTACGCTCAGGATGAAGTCGTGGTTTGTGGTTTCTTTTTCTTTTTCAAGAAGGATCCCGTACAGGCGCGTAGTCTTTCCCGCGCCTGCGGGACCCCGGAGTATGTTTATCATCCGGTATTTATTTCTTTGAGAATCTGCCCATGAAGTTTGCGAGCGGTCCTACCGTTGTCTCAAGATCAACTATGGCTTTGTTCAGGCTGTCAAAATCAATCGCCTCGATCTGTGAGATGGCGCTGGCCAGTGCCGTGGAGTTTTCAGTCAGCATGGAGTTGAGTTCATCGCTGGTGGATGTCAGACTCCTGCTCATCTCGTTGATATCGCTGATGGCTGCATCAGCCTCCTTGAGCACTTCATTTGCCGAGTTTACGGCAACATCGATATTTGCAAGTGTATCTATAACTTTGGGTACCATCAGAAACAGTGCCCCGCCTATGACCACAAACAGGAGGATCATGAAAATACCTGCCGTCCTTGCCCATCTGACCTGTTTTTTGTTGGATCTTTCGATCTTTTTCAGCAATTCCTCGATCTTTTCAACATCCACTGCCGCTACTGCATTATTGTTTACCTGATCAGCCATCTTTGTACCTCCGTTTGAAACGTTGTTTACCCCTGCTTCCTTTTTTTGCTCTGACTGTGCCGGCGCTGCCGTACTTTCCGGAAGGGAAAGTCCTGTCACGCTCACGGTTCCGTTTGAGTCATTTTCGTTGTTTCCCTTTACTACCGCAGCTGTCTGTTCTTCCATCCGTTTTCCTCCTTCTCCTTTATGTGATTTCCCTTTATTTTTTTGCTTTTTTTATGACCTTGAACTTTGGACCTTTTCCTTCATCTGAAGCGGCATCCTCTTCATCTGCAGCTTCTTTTGCATCATCCTTATCATTATCACCTATATGATTCAGACTTTCAAGTACCCGTCTTTCGGTTTGATATCCTTTTTCCTCCTCCTCATCCATCAGATCATCGTCATCATCATATCCGTAGTCATCATCATCCTCATAGTCATCGTCATCGTCGTCCTCATCCGCATCTCTGTCTGAGGGCTCATCCATGGCCAGCCTGTTGATTATCCTCCTCCTTCTCTTCCTCCCGATCTCTTTTATTATCATGGAAAGGATCATGAGGAAGGTCTCATACATGAGAGCCAGAAAAATAATGACCACCATGGCGCTGACTCTGTCCCTGTCCGCGTAGATGAACCTGATGAAAAGAAGGTTTGAAAGAAGTATGCCAAGGACTGTCGCTCCCATCAGATTGATATCCTTCAAAACCAGGCTCATGGTCTTTTTTGAGGTCCTGTGATTCAGGATACAGAACACTGCAGTCACAAACATCATGATGATCGCGGATGCTGTCTCGCCGAGAGGAAAAAGCAGGCAGTATATGGGGACCGTCAGCCAGTCGATGATATACATATTGGTCTTTTTCATGTCGCATCCCCCAGGTTCTTCAAAAACTCATCCTCCGTTATGACGGGTATGCCGAGTTCCCTCGCCTTTTTGTTCTTTCCGGAATTTGATGCCGCATCATTGTTTATCAACGCATAGGTCTTTTTTGACACGCTTCCGGCAGCCTTGCCGCCGTGACTTTCTATCAGACTGACCAGATCCTCTCTTTTGGCAAAGTTTTTCAGATCACCGGTTATCACATAGGTCCTCCCCGCAAGGATATCATCTCCTTTGAGAGACTCATCCGTTTTCATGTTCAGACCGTATTCCCCGAGCCTTTTCATAAGTGCCGCGATCTTTTCATTTCTGAAAAAATCATATATGGAGGATGCGGTTATTTCTCCGACATCTCTTACATTTGTGAGTTCTTCAAGCGTTGCCCCCATGAGAGCTTCAAAGGAACCGAAATGTTTCATGATCGTCTTTGCCGAGGTCCTTCCCACATTTTCGATCGAAAGACCGGTGAGAAGCCTTTCCGGCGGATTCTGTTTTGATGCTTCTATGGCTTCAAGCAGCTTGTCCGTATTTTTTTCCTTGCCGACAAGTCCTTTTTTTACGAGTTCATCCCTCTTTTCATGCAGGGTATAGATATCGCTGATATCCGTGATATAGCCCTGGTCCAGAAGGCTTTTTATGGACTCGACTCCCAGTCCCTTTATATCCATTGCCTCTCTCCCGACGAAATTGACTATCCTTTTCATCAGTTTCGCGCTGCACTCCGGATTGACGCACTTCAGGTCCGCGCTGTCTTTTTCACGGCGTACGGGAAAGCCGCATACCGGACAGGTATCGGGGATCCTGAAGACCTCTCCGCCCTCCGGTGCCTTTTCTTTGTTCACGCCCTTGATCTTCGGTATGATCTCTCCCGACTTGTATACTATGACGGTCTGTCCTATGCCTATCCCGAGTTCGTCGATGAAATCCTGATTGTGAAGGGTTGCCCTTGAAACAGCGGTGCCGCAAAGTCTTATGGGATCAAAGACCGCCGTGGGATTGATCCTTCCCGTCATTCCCACGGAAAGCTCGATGGACCTTATGATGCTCTCCTTTTCCTCCGGAGGATATTTGTAGGCGATATGGCCTGCGGAATACTTGCTTCCGGCAGGAAAATCATCCCTGTAAGCCACATTGTCAAGCTTTATCACCGCCCCGTCTATGTCATAGGGAAGCCGGCCGCGCATGGTCCCTATCCTGTCGATCTCCTCCATGATCTCCTCTTCAGTGCGGCAGAGCTTTGACGGCACGGTCTTCATGCCCTGTACCCCCGAAAGCTTTTCCAGGGCGCCGGCATGGCTTGTCATATAGGAAGTGCTTCCCTTTTGCACATTGAAAACGAACATTGAAAGGCCCCTGCTCTTTACGATGGCGCTGTCAAGCTGCCTCAGGGTTCCGGCAGCGCAGTTTCTGGGATTTGCAAAAAGCTTTTTTCCATAGAGTTCCTGGTCGGCGTTGGTCTTTTCAAAGCTTTCATGGGTCATGTATACCTCTCCCCTGACTTCAAGATATTCCTCCGCTTCAGGCAGCAGGCTGACCACATCCTTTATCACAAGGGCGTTTTGCGTCACATCCTCCCCAACAAGACCATCCCCTCTGGTCTCCGCCATGATGAGCCTTCCGTTCTCATACCTGATGCTCATGGAAAGACCGTCTATCTTTTGCTCGACGTCAAAAAGAGCATCAGGATGAAGCTCCTTTACCTCTCTCACCCATTCAGACACCTCTTCTTTGGTGAAAACATCCTGTATCGAAAGCATGGGCACATCATGTTCCACATTGACGCCCGCCTCTCTTTTGGTGCTCCCGCCTATGATCCGGGTAGGTGAATCCTTTGTAACAAGCTCCGGATGCTCTTTTTCAAGAGCCTTTAACTGCATCATGAGCTCGTCATATTCCCTGTCGGATATCTCCGGGCTGTCATCATCATAGTATCTGCCCATATGGTATCTGATCTTTTTTTTTAGTTCCTCATATAAGGTTGTATAATCCATCTGTCTCCTCTTTGCTCAAAAATCTGTATTCCCCTTCCTTCAGTCCGTCAAGCTTTATATTCATGAACCGGATCCTCTGAAGACTGAGCACCTCTTTTCCGAAATACCCACAGACCCTTCTGATCTGTCTGTTCATCCCCTCCGTAAGTATCACATCGTATCTTTCGGGCCCAAGTCTGCTGATACGGCAGGGTTTTGTTTTTCTGTTCTCAATGAGGGTTATCCCTCCCCGGGCTATGAGCCTTAATTCGTCGTCGGAAAGATCGCTGTCCAGCCGGATGAGATATTCCTTTTCATGCCCGTTTTTTGACCTCAGGACCCTGTCTGTCAGATCACCGTCATTTGTGAGCAGTATCAGGCCCGTGCTGTCCCTGTCAAGCCTTCCGACGGGAAACACCCTGATATCAAGTCCAAGAGCCGCGATGATATCATTTTTTTCCTTTCCCTGGGATACGGTAGAACAGACGATGCCTGCAGGCTTGTTGTATGCTATGACCGTCCTTTTTGGCCTGCCTTCTATCTTTTTTCCGTCAACACAGATCTCATCCTTTTCGGGATCCGCCTGCTGTCCCATGACTGCAGCCGTTCCGTTGACGGTCACTCTTTTTTCAGCGATATACCTGTCTGCCGTTCTGCGGGAACAGACACCGTATTCGGAAAGAAGTTTATTGAGTCTCATCTTTCAGGCCTGCCGTTTCCTGCTCATGGACCTGTAGACTATCTTTGAAGGCGGCAGATAATCAAGAAGGATCTTTTCCATCTGCTTGTCCTTGACAGGCTTGGGCAGATAATCGTCAAATCCGTTTCCTATCAGGTTTTCTTTTATGTCATCATCCATGTCCGCCGTCATGCAAACGACGGGAATACTGGCATTACGTTTGTCATATTTGATCTCCTGCATGGTCTCAACTCCACCCATGCCCGGCATTACCTGATCCATGAATATGATATCGGGTCTGACTTCCCTGAGGATCTCGATGGCTGCAAATCCGTTTTCCGCCGGGATGGTCCTGATCCCGTAGCTTTCCAGCAGATTCTGCG
>JAFSWJ010000303.1 GCA_017444545.1 Lachnospiraceae bacterium | reverse complement strand
TTATATCGCTTTTCACTGTTTTTGTAATTTGATTCTATTTTGAGAATAATCTGGAGGATGTCAAAATATCAATGACAATAACAAAAAGACCACGGAGTTTCAGTTGCTCCATGGTCCCTACATATTCGACTAACTGTTATTTGCTGAGCAACCAGTCAGCGCAGATCACGTCTTCGGCTGCAAGGCCAAGAGCCTCAAAACATGTGATGTCATCATCCGAGGTCCTTGCGGTGACCTTTCCGGTCACTACGCCGCCGAGATCTCCAAGGAGATGGTCCTCACCGAAGACGCCCTCCTCCAGCGGAATGAGATAATCTCCCGCCTCTGCCATACATGATGAATATGCGTCGCAGATGAGCTTCGACTTTCTTACACACTCGCTGTCAAGCTCTCTGTCCCGTTTTGCGCAAGCACCAACGGCATTGATATGAGTGCCGGCCTTGACCCACTCGCCCTTGAGGATCGGGGTGTGGGAAGGTGTAACGGTGCAGATGATATCGGCGTCCTTCACTGCCTCCTGTGCCGTTTCGCATCCCTTTATGGTGATGCCCGGATATTTCTTCGAGTATCTTTCGATGAAGCTGTTCATGCTCTCAGGGCTGTTTGACCAGACGGTCACCTCCCTGATGTCCCTGACACAGGCGATTGCATCAAGATGCGTGCCTGCCTGGACTCCGCTTCCCAAAAGCGCGAGCCTGGTGGATTCCGGCCTTGACATGTACTTTGTGGCAACGGCGCTTACGGCACCTGTCCTGATGGCCGTTATGGAGGTTCCGTCACAGATACCCTTGAGTGTTCCGTTAGTGGTGTCGTAGACCGCTACGATACCCTGGTGGCTCGGCAGTCCCTGAAGATAGTTGTCGTGGAATATCGTAATGAGCTTGGCTCCTATGGCATGCTTTGAAGGGATGAGACCCGGCATGATGCCCAGAAGGCCGCCTTCGCCCGTATTGAGCATGCTTCTTACAACATTCTCCACTTCTCCGTTGGAGAGAGCAGCGAACACCTCTTCCATAAGGCCGATGCAGCTGTCCATGTCCAGCTTTTCATAAACTTCCCGAGATGAAAGATACTTGATTTCCATTGTTTTCCTTTTCCTTTTCTTGTATATATGCTTGAGATCTTTTTCCAGATCAGTCTGCCATTGCATAGTCGAGCGCAGCCAGCGCATGCAGCTCGGTGGTGTCTAATACAGGGATCGGGCTGTCCTTCTGCTTGATGAGGAGAGGTATCTCCGTGCAGCCGAGGATGACTCCCTCTGCTCCCTGCCGAGCAAGCTCCTTGATCACATTGACATAGTACTCCCTCGAAGACTCCTTGAGGATGTTGTAGGTCAGCTCTTCCTCGATGACTCTCATTATCTCCGGCTTCTCCTCCTCTGTCGGAACGAGACAGTCGACATCATACTTTTCCTTGAGACGTCCCATGATAAACGGATCTGTCATGGTGAATGTCGTTCCGAGAAGCGCTACCTTCTTGATACCCGCCTTCCTTATCGCTTCGCCTGTCGCATCCACTATGTGGATCATCGGGACATCAACGCTTTCAGCCACCTTGTCAAATACCAGGTGCATCGTATTGGTGCACATTA
>JAFSWJ010000302.1 GCA_017444545.1 Lachnospiraceae bacterium | reverse complement strand
CAGTGAGGCTCATGACCATACATCACTCCAAGGGACTTGAATTTCCCGTGGTAATAGTCTGTGACCTTCAAAGAGGTTTCCACATGGGGGATCTTTCGGACAGACTCATGACTGATGATGTTCTCGGAGCGGGAGCGGATATCATAGATATAAAGAGGCGTACAAAGAAAAAGACATTTGTAAAAGAACTGATAAGGCTCAGAAAGGAAAACGCCCTCATCGGAGAGGAACTGCGGGTTTTATATGTTGCCATGACACGGGCCGAGCAAAAGCTGATCCTGGTCTCATCGGGAGAAGTCGATGAGGAAGGGAACGGTTTTCAAAGGACAGCTTTGAAAGCTCCGGCTTCCGTCACGGATGCAGGCTCCTTTGGAAAACTGCTGGATCTGTCCCTTGACGTGGACGGTGCGGTTGCCGGATATATCAAAACAGTGTCCGGATCCTGTGAGGATCTGGTCGTGGATGCCGTTGAAAGAGCTGCGGATGAAGCTTTCCTGAAAAAGGATTTCATTTTGAAAGCCGAAGCTTATGAAGGCGATGAGGATGAGGAGATCAAAAGAAAGATCGGAACGGTTTTTTATCATGCGGACTCGGTAAACATTCCGGAGAAACTGTCGGTATCCTACATAAAACATGAGGCGATGGAGGAAGCCGGAGCAAAGATCAGCGCCCTTGAAACGCAAAAGACCGTTCCCGTCCCCGGATTTATCACGGGATCGGACCAAAAGCCGGGTGCACCGAATCCGGGTGCGCTGAGAGGAACCGCCTACCATGCCTTTTTTGAACATCTTGATCTTGAAAGGATGTCGGATGAGGAAGAGATCAAAAAGCAGCTGGAGGAGATCGAAGGCGCCGGTATCCTCGATGAAAAAGAAGCCGGATACATAGATACATCCGATATCCTTGCTTTTGCAAAGACAAAGCTTGCCGCAAGGATGAAAAAGGCGGCACAAAACGGGTGCCTGTTCAGGGAACAGCCCTTTGTGATCCTTGTAAAGGCATCTGAGATAGATCCCTCCTATCCCGATGATGAAAAGATCATGGTGCAGGGTATCATAGATGCATACTTCGTCGAGGACGGGAGAGCTGTCATCATGGATTACAAGACCGACAGGGCAGAAGCCGGGGAGGAGCTTGTGAAAAAATACAAGGCCCAGCTTGATTATTATGCAAAAGCCATCAGGCAGCTCACCGGGATGGAGGTCTTTGAGGAGATCATCTATTCCGTTACACTGAAGGAGGAAATCGTGGTATCATAGGTCTGCGAAGGAATATTTCGGAAAAGAGTTAACGGTGAAATGAAGAAAAAACTGATGATGCTGGCAGCATTTGCCCTCCTTATCCTGCTTTTTGGATGCGGCAGGCAGGCGGATGTGCCGGAAAAGGAAGAAGAAAACATAATATATCTTGATACAACGAAAGAAGCACCGGCGCCTGCCACTGAGGAGCAAGCCGTTCCCGATGTGACGGTTGAAAGCTATACGGTCCTGAAGAGAGCCGGAGCCGGACAGGCGGTCTTTCTTGAGGAGGATATAGGAGAGCTCGTAAAAGAGGCAAGATTGACCGCATCCTCTTCAATGCAGGAAAGTACGGAGCAAAGTGCAGCTGAGTCTTTGGATACCGGAGAGGATGACAAAGAAGAGGAATCAAAGGAAGAGGACGCTGCAAAAGAGGATGAAACAGAGGATGCAAAAGAGGAGGAAAACGTAAAAGGGGATGAGTCTTCCGAAGAACCGGAAAAACCTCAGGAATCTCCCGCTCCCGCATCCGGGGGCGGCAGAGTGGTCTGCATAGATGCAGGTCATCAAAGAAAGCAGAATTCCGCAAAGGAGCCCATCGGACCCGGTGCGTCCCAGACAAAGATGAAGGTCACCAGCGGTACTTCAGGTACCACAACCGGAGTGCCGGAATACCAGCTGACCCTGGCTGTTGCCTTAAAGCTTCAGAGCGTGCTTCAGCAGAGGGGATATACTGTCATCATGTGCAGATCCTCCCATGATGTTGATATCAGCAACGTGGAAAGGGCACAGGTGGCAAACAATGCAGGCGCCGGTGCCTTTATCAGGATACACGCTGACGGTGCCCAGAGCGCGTCAGCCACGGGAGCCTCAACCCTTGCTCCTTCAGCCTCAAACCCTTACTGCGCAAATATCTCCTCATCAAGCCAGTCACTTGCCAAAAACGTGATAAATTCATATTGCGCAAAGACCGGCATGAGAAACAGAGGTATGCAGATAAATGACGGTATGACCGGACTGAACTGGTCCCAGGTCCCTGTGACGATAATCGAGATGGGGTTTATGACAAATCCTTCAGATGATGCCCTGATGCAGACAGAGAATTTTCAGCAGGCAGCAGCAGAGGGCATGGCAGACGGAATAGATGCTTTTTTTGCGGGAAGGTAAAGATATGACAGATGTGATAATAATAGGAGCAGGTGTCGTCGGGGCAGCCATAGCAAGGGAACTGTCAAGAAAAGACAGATCCGTTCTGGTGCTTGAAAAGAATTCCGATGTCTGCGAGGGAACGTCAAAGGCAAATTCAGGCATAGTGCACGGCGGGTACGATGCTATGCCGGGCACAAAAAAAGCTTTCTTTAATGTTAAAGGCAGTCTCATGATGGAGGAGCTTTCAAAGACTCTTGATTTTCCCTACAAAAGGAACGGTTCTCTGGTGCTCCTGCCCGATGGTGCGGATGAGGAGACCCTTGATGCACTGTTTCAAAGAGGACTGAAAAACGGTGTGAAGGGGCTTGAGATCATAGACCGGGACAGGCTTCATGAGCTTGAGCCCAACGTAAATGATTCAGTCCGAAAGGCACTCTATGTACCGACAGGCGCCCTTGTCTGTCCCTTCCTGCTTACCATAGCACTTGCGGAAAACGCGGCAGTAAACGGAGTGGAATTCCGTTTTGACACAGAGGTTACGGATATCAGAAAAGAGGACGGAGCATTCCGGGTCTTTGCAGGAGGAGAGGAATATTCCTCAAGATACGTCATAAACGCAGCAGGGGTATATGCTGATGTGATACACAATATGGTCTGTCCGCAAAAGATAGCGATCCGGCCCGTCAGGGGACAGTATTGTCTCTTTGACAGGACGGTTGGATCTGTCATAAAGCATACGCTGTTTTCGCTTCCCACAGCCATGGGAAAGGGAGTTCTCGTGACACCCACCGTACACGGAAATCTGATGGCCGGTCCTACTGCCGAAGCCGTTGATGACAGGGAAGCAACAAATACTACGGCTGTGGGATTGGAGACTGTCCTTCAAAAAGGCAGCCTCTCCGTGAACAGTCTGCCCGGCAGAAAGGTCATAACATCCTTTGCGGGTCTGAGGGCACGGGAAAAGGGAGGAGATTTCATCATAGGAGAAGACAGGAATGTGCCCGGGTTCATAGATGTATCGGGCATAGAATCTCCGGGGCTTTCCGCAGCACCTGCCATAGGAGTGCATGTTGCAGGGCTTGTGAATGAACTTGATCAAAGACCTGACAGAAAGGATTTTGCCGAAACGAGAAAGGGGACTCCTTCCATGGCAAATGCCGACGAGAAGACCCGGCAGAGACTGATAAAGGAAAATCCGGCATTTGCAAATGTGATCTGCCGCTGCGAGCTTGTGACCGAGGGTGAGATCATTGATGCCATCAAAAGACCTCTTGGCGCCAGAACCCTTGACGGGGTGAAAAGAAGGGTCAGAGCCGGAATGGGCAGATGCCAGGCGGGATTCTGTTCTCCGAAGGTTGCCCAGATCCTTTCAAGGGAGCTTGGTATCAGTGAAGAGGAGATAACAAAATCCGGAAAAGGTTCGGAAATACTGAAAGGGATAGCAAAGCATGACATATGATGTGGATATAGCGGTCATCGGAGGAGGTCCGGCAGGACTGGCGGCCGCAGACAGCGCAAAAAAGGCCGGCGTGAAAAATATACTGATACTTGAAAGAGACTTCAGGCTCGGAGGGATATTGAACCAGTGCATACACAACGGCTTCGGTCTGCACACCTTCAAAGAGGAACTGACGGGACCCGAATATGCGGACAGGTATATCAAAAAGATCAGGGAGGACGGCGTGGACTATATGCTTGACACCATGGTCACCGATCTGAAGCTTAACGATGACGGGAGCAAAACGGTCACTGCCATGAACCGTACCGAAGGGATCATAAAGGTCAATGCAAAGGCTGTCATCCTTTCCATGGGCTGCAGGGAAAGAGCCAGAGGATCCATGAACACTCCGGGTTTTCGCGGAGCAGGCATCTACAGCGCCGGAACAGCACAGCTTTTTGTGAATATAAACGGGAAAATGCCGGGCAGGCAGGTGGTCATAGTGGGCTCCGGTGATATAGGTCTCATCATGGCGCGACGCATGACCCTGGAGGGGGCAAAGGTAAAGATGGTGGTTGAGATCATGCCCCATTCGGGAGGTCTCAAAAGGAATATTGTCCAGTGTCTGCAGGATTTCGGCATACCACTGAGACTGTCCCATACTGTCACGGATATCCGGGGCGGGAAGAGAGTTGAGGGAGTGGTCGTAAGCCGCGTTGATGATGATCTCAGACCGGTAGAGGGAAGTGAGGAATACGTGGAATGCGATACCGTGCTTTATTCCGTCGGTCTCATACCGGAAAACGAGATAACCCTGAAGATGGGAGCAAAGCTTGATGAAAGGACAAACGCTCCCCTGGTGGGAGATGATCTTCAGATAGACAGCAGCGGAGTGTTTGCCTGCGGGAACGTCCTGCATGTGCATGATATAGTCGATCATGTGACTGAGGAAGCCGTAAATGCGGGAGAAAACGCTGCCTCGTTTGTATTATACGGAAAGGTATCAAAGGGAGCAAAGGGGCTGGTTGAAAGCGCGGAAAAAAACGTATACGTTCCGGGAGTGGATGAGGACAAGATGACATGTGTAAGATGTCCCAACGGCTGCCTTTTGTCTGTCGAAAAGGGGACAGACGGAACACTGAAGGTTACGGGAAACCTCTGTCCCAGGGGCGAGGCCTATGCCGTTTCGGAGTTTACGGCACCCATGAGGACTCTCACTACCACTGTCAGGGTAAAGAACGGGACGACGAAGGCTCTTCCAGTAAAAACCTCCGCGGACATCCCGAAGGAGAAACTGCTTGAGTGCATCAGGGCGTTGACGGATGTGGAGGTTGCCGCACCGAAAAGAACCGGGGATATCATCGTGAAAAACATCGCAGATACCGGTTCGGATATCATAGCAACAGGAAGTGTTGACAATGTTTGATCCAAAGAAAAAATGCCCGGTGCTCGGGATTAAAATAAATACGGGCAGGCTTGAAGAGGCCGCACAATATATTACGGATGAAAGAAATAATCTGAAGGGCAGTTATGTCTGCTTTTCAAATGTACATACTACCGTCATGGCATACAAAAACGGGAATTACAGAAAGGCTCTTGAAGGGGCTGCCATTGTTTTTGCCGACGGAAAGCCGGTGGCGGCCGAGCAGCAAAAAAAAGGCTTTAAGGAAGCTTCGCGTATAGCCGGACCGGATTTTATGAAGGAGATCTTTGAAAGGAGCAGGGACGGTTCCGTAAGCCATTTTTTTTACGGATCATCACAGGAGACCCTTGACAGGCTTATGGAAAACCTCAAAAAAGACTATCCGGGCATGGATATCAGGGGCATGTATTCACCGCCCTTCAGGAAACTTACAAAGGAAGAGACGGACCAGGATATTGAAATGATCAATGCCTCGGGTGCTGATATGGTATGGATAGGTCTGGGCGCTCCGAAACAGGAGCTTTTCATGTATGATGCAAAGAAAAGGGTAAATGCCCTGATGCTGGGAGTGGGAGCAGGCTTTGCTTTTCACGCGGGTACAAAAAAGAGGGCGCCTTTGTGGATGCAAAGACTCGGGCTGGAATGGTTTTTCCGGCTGCTTTCGGATCCGAAAAGGCTCTTTAAGAGATATCTTGTTACGAATACGCAGTTTCTGTGGTATACAAGGGTAAAGAAAAGGTAAAGGAACGTTTTTCGGGCGGTATTTATTATGAAGCTGAGTCTCAGGATGAAAATCTTCAT
>JAFSWJ010000301.1 GCA_017444545.1 Lachnospiraceae bacterium | reverse complement strand
TATTTTGAATGCCGGTTATGAGCGCTTGGCGCGAATGGCATCGATGCCTGGAGCGAATTGAGGCCGGTCCCGTGACATATCAAATACTGTAGGCACTTTCCTAGTATCATAGGCGGGAAAAAACTGGCGAGCAAAACAGAGATGCTTCCTCCTTCCGCAGTCGGACCGAAGGCAGAACATGAGATTCTCACCGGGTGTTTGCAAAAAAGATCATTTCGTCCAGAACTGGACATTATAGGACAGACGACCGCTGTACAAAAGGATCTCCTCCTCCTTTTTGTACCCAGCCTTCATCAGATCGGCCATATCTAGCCTGTCATAATCCGTATCCATGCCATCGATCAGGGTGACCATCCCGTACCCGCCGTTCTCCGCTTTTTTTCTTATATTCATCTGTTCATCATAGTGGGAATTGATGACCATACCGGCATGGGGAAAGAGCTTCTGCTCCCAGGGCGTACTGTTGTATTCCATCAGGAACTGGATATTAACCACCATGTTGTGGCCGTTATTATACAGATACTGTCCATCGGACAAAGCTTTGAATCCCAATGGAGGAACAAAGTAAACATCTCCTTTTTCTTCCGCAGCGGAAACAAGTTCATATGCCTTTTCCCAGGCCTTTATCTGCTCATCCGTTTTTTTATAGATCTTCAGTCTCGTCCCCGTCCTGTAAGCAGTGAAGGAAACAGTCAGAACAAGGCCCGCGATCAGGATATTTTTCATCAGCCCGTCCTTTTCCGCTATCAGCCTGTCCTGGATGATAAAAGAATAAATGATGACCGCAGGCATCAAAAGCTGAAGATAGTAGGAAAGCCATGCCCCGTTGTTCTGTCCCAGATAGACAAGGGCAGCAAAAGCGGTCACCATGTGTATGATGTAAAAGAATTCCGGTTCCTTTCTGTGCTTTAATCTGTCCTTTGTCTCAAGGATCATCCCTGCAGCGGCCCAGAGAAAGATAAAGATAAACATCCCTCCCAGAGATCTTAACTGCATGATCTCATATGAAAATCCCGATCCCGGATCGGTGTTTTCACTTTTGTTAGTCAGGGTTTCTTCTTCTTTTTTCAAAGTCCCTTCCGGTACTTCTCCCGCTTCCTCTGCTTTTGCCTTCTCCTCGTAATATCTGTCCTCCGCCTCTTCCTCCTTTACATAAGCGTACAGCCGGGAAAACTGTTCATTCGACATGCCAAAGGGACCGTGGGCCATAAATACCGTGTAGGTGAAATACACAGGGCAGGTCAAAGATACGATGATAAACGTGACTGCGGAAATGATGAGGGTCTGCAGGAAAAGGGAAAGAGCTTTTTTTCTGCTGCAGATAAATCTGTAGATCAGTACGGATACAGCCACGATCAGAAAATACTGTTTCGCAAAATACGTCAAAACGGAAAGGACCGCCAGAAGAGTGTCCTTAAACCTGAAATCCTTCCGGGTGGAAACGAAAAAGATCAATATCATCAGGGTGAGGGCAAAAGCATCCGGGACGGCATTAATGTAACCATATCTCCAGTTACAGGTGACCGTGAACAGAAATACCGCTGCCGGTGCCGCGAGATATTCCGTTTTTTCGTATGTCATGTATGCGGCCAGTACCGCACCTGCGATCACACAGACAAAGGTCACAAGATAATGCATGAAGATCACATCTGCCGGAAAAACAAGACAGAAAAGAGCTGTAAAAAGAGAATAGAGCGGACCATAGACATATATGAGCCCGGGAACCGGTCCGCTGTAAGCACTGAGGGAATACGGATTATTCCCCTTCAGAAATTCCATCGTAAGCTGAATATTTGCCGCCTCACGATATTCATTCGGGAAAGAAATGTCTGCTAGGGAAGTCCTGCCTATGAAAATGATAAGGATGAACGCATAAGCAAAGATAAGGATGCCTATGGCATTCATTATATTCTTTTTAATAAAAAACTGCCGGATGCTTTCGTATCCGGCAGCCCTCTTTTTTGCTGTCATATATCTCAAATAAGGAAACTTCCGTCTGTACCGTCGTCCGTCACAAAATATACCATGGACTCATCAGCCTTGAAGTAAAAGTTTACGCTCTTTACCTCGGAGACTTTTCTGTTCATATCATAGGTCCAGACACCTTCAAATGCTTTCTCTATCTCTTTCTTTTTGATATCTCTTCCCTTTATCTGGATGGTCAGATCCGTCTTTGCAGCCTTTGCTGCAGGTACCGCTTTCTTTACTGCAGGTGCTGCCTTCTTTGCCGCAGGTGCTGC
>JAFSWJ010000300.1 GCA_017444545.1 Lachnospiraceae bacterium | reverse complement strand
GCAAAGGAAAGCCCGGTATTTCCCTTTACCGCGGCCTTGCATGACATGGTGGCAAGCCTGTCATGGATGATGCTCACATCCTCCGTATCCGTCTCATCCGAAAGTTCATCGATAAGTCCCGTAAATATATCCCTGTCCTCAAGCTGCATGAACCCGGAAGGGACAGCCCGAAGCGCATACTCTGCACCCTCAAAATGCTCTATCTCAAAGCCCATGGAATTAAAGGCTTCCATGTATTTTTTTAATGTAACCTCCTGCTTTCCCGAAAGGGTCACGATGAGAGCCGGGTTCATATACTGTGAGACAACCTGACGGTTCCTGAAATCCTTTACAAACCTTTCGTACATCACCTTCTCGTGAGCCGCATGCTGGTCTATGATATACATTTTGTCCTGATACTCTATGATCCAGTAGGTCTCAAAGACCTGTCCCACCAGCCTGAAATACGGCTTGTTTTCAGGTTTCATGACCTTCAGGTCAAGGCTTTGCTGCACGGGCACGGGCGCAGCCGCAGGGATATCATCAGCCGGAGCACCGGTTTCCGGCAATGGATCCACTTTTGAAACAGGAGCGGCACTGTATGTTGTTTCCGGTTTCTCCATCAGTACGTCAAAGAAGCTCTCGCTGCTTTCATATTTGACTTCCTCCCGCCTTTTTGTTTCAAAGGGTTCGGGGGCCGATGCGGGAGGCTCCGGCCTTTTTTGTCCGGGATTTTCCGGCTCGGCTTTATTTATAAGCTCCGTTTCCGAAAGCGCCATGGTCACGGCTTTTCTTACAAATTCAAAAAGAACAGTTTTTTCAACGAATCTGACCTCGCTCTTTCTTGGATGAACGTTTATATCAAGAAGTGAAGGATCCATCTCTATGATGAGGATGATAAATGGAAATTTATGCTGCATCAGGTAGGGCCTGTATGCCTCCTCAACAGCCTTTTGAAGTATCCTGTCATTTATCTCGTGTCCGTTTACAAAAAAGATCTCGTGGTCCCTGTTGTTTTTTACAACTATGGGCTTTGCGGCATAGCCTGCAAGCCTTATGTGATCATCCTCCGCCTTTACGTTCAATATGCTGCCGGCAGTTTCTCTGCCGAATACCTTGTATATATTTTCTATCCTGTTCCCGTTTCCCGTAGTGACCAGCCTGTTTGAACCGTTTACCACATATTTGACCGAGATCTGAGGATAACAGATGGCAAGATGCTCCACAAAGCCTGTCACATATCCTGCTTCTGTTATTGCGGTACGAAGGAACTTTCTCCTGGCGGGAGTATGAAAGAACAGGTTTCTGGCAACAAAGGTGGTCCCGTCCGGCGCTCCTATCTCTTCATAGGAGACCTCCTCTCCCCCGTCTATCCTGTACCGGATACCGGTCATCTCATCTGCGGTCTTTGTCACAAGCTCCACCTGGCATACCGATGCAATGGAGGAAAGAGCCTCCCCTCGAAAGCCCAGGCTTTTTACCGCAAACAGATCCTCAGCCTTTTCTATCTTGCTGGTGGCATGTGAGAGAAAAGCATTCCTCACATCCTCCGGTGCGATCCCCGATCCGTTGTCGGTAACCCTCACCATGTCTATGCCTCCACCTTTGATCTCTATGGTGAGCGCATCCGCCCCGGCATCGATGGCATTTTCCACAAGTTCCTTTACGATCGACAGCGGACGTTCGATCACCTCTCCCGCTGCGATCCTGTTTATGGTGTTTTCGTCAAGCAGACGGATCTTTCTTTTCATTTCTCTCGTTCACCTCGGATTGCAGTTTGTACAGTGTGTTTATGGCTTCCATGGGTGTCATGTTGGACAGATCCAGCTTTTTGATCTCATCTATCACCACATCATACCCCATGAAATCAAAAAGAGTCATCTGGTTTTCAAGCTCATAGCCGTTTCTCTTTCCGGATTTGCTTTCCGCGCGGAACTTCGGCTTTCCGATCTTTTCGGTTATGTCATTGTCGGAAAGCTCATCCACTATGACCTTTGCTCTTTCTATCACGGATTGAGGCACCCCGGCAAGCTTTGCCACCTCTATACCGTAGGATCTGTCGGCTCCGCCGCGTGTGATCTTTCTGAGAAACACCACCTCGTCTCCCCTCTCCTTTACGGCAAAGCAGTAATTGTTCACACAGGGGATCTTGCCCTCAAGGGTTGTCAGTTCATGATAATGTGTTGCAAAAAGCGCTTTTCCTCCGCAAAGCTTCACATTGCTTATATGCTCAACCACCGCCCAGGCTATGGCCAGTCCGTCGTAGGTTGAAGTCCCCCTGCCTATCTCATCAAGGATGAGCAGGCTGTTTTTTGTGGCATTTCTGAGGATATTTGCAACCTCCGTCATCTCGACCATAAAGGTCGACTGTCCGGAGGCCAGATCATCCGAGGCCCCGACCCTTGTGAATATCCTGTCCGTCACACAGACATCCGCACTTTTTGCAGGCACAAAAGAGCCTATGGCTGCCATCAGGACGATCAGTGCGGTAAACCTCATGTAGGTGGATTTTCCCGCCATATTCGGTCCTGTTATGATCAGTATCCTGTTGTTTTCATTATCAAGATACACATCGTTTGATACAAAGGAGCCGGAAGGTATCATCTTTTCCACAACAGGATGTCTTCCGTCCTTTATGTTTATGACCCCTTTTGTATTTATGGAGGGCCTGACATATCCTTCATGTTCGGCAACATATGAAAGCGAACAGAAAGCATCCAGCAATGATACGGCCTTTGCGCTCTCCCTGATCTTTGAGACCTCATCTGCGATCTTTTTTCTGACCTCATCAAAAAGTTCGTATTCAAGGCTGCACAGCCTTTCCTCCGAATTCAGGATGGTATCCTCGATCTTTTTCAGCTCATCCGTTGTAAATCTTTCCGCGTTTGTGAGGGTCTGCTTTCTGATGAAATTTTCAGGAACAAGGTTCAGAAAGGAGTTTGTCACCTCAAAATAATAACCGAATACCTTGTTGAACCTGATCCTCAAATTTTTGATCCCGGTCTTTTCCTTTTGCTCATTTTCAAGCTGCAGCAGCCAGTTTTTTCCCTCGGTCTTTGCCGAGCGAAGCCTGTCCGCCTCCTCATTGTAGCCGGGCTTTATGATACCTCCCTCCCTGAGCGCAAGGGGCGGTTCCTCCACTACGGCCCTGTCTATCAGAGTCAGAAGTTCATGAAAATCGTCTATCCTGTCGTTTATCCTTTTTAACAGGCTGCACTCAGCTCCCGACAGGACCTTTTTTACGGGACCCAGCATGGAAAGGGAATTTTTGAGTGCGATGATGTCTCTCGGATTTGCATTTCCGTAGCTGACCCTGCACATCAGTCTTTCGATATCATAGACCGCTCCCAGGTATTCTCTGATCTCGTCCCTGTCCATGAGCTTTTCGGAAAGCTCAGATACGGCATCAAGTCTTTCCTCTATGGCTGCAGGATCAATGAGGGGCTGGGCCAGAAAGTTTTTTAGCATCCTTGAACCCATGGCTGTCTTTGTTTTGTCTATGACCCAGAAAAGGGAACCTCTCTTTTCCTTTTCCCTCATTGTCTCCGTAAGCTCCAGATTCCTGCGGCTTGATGAATCTATGGTCATGAAGCTTTCGCCGTTGTAAACATTTATGTCAGTGATGTTTTTCGGATCGCATTTCTGTGTTTCGGAAAGATAGCTCAAAAGAGCACCGGATGCCACAAGCCCCTGGGGAACATCATCAAGTCCGAGTCCTGCAGTATTCTGAACACCAAAATGTCTCAAAAGGATGTTCCTTGCTCCCGTCTCGTCAAACACCTGATCCTTCAGGGAATTTACCGGCACGTTAAACCTGTCCTTTACCGCCTTGATGTCAACTCCGCTCATAAAGAAGGACTGGTTGCATATGATCTCCTTTGGGGCAAACTTGGATATCTCATCGATCAGGGATGCTGCCTTTCCGATCTGGGTGACCAGGAGATCCCCCGTTGTCACATCAGATGTGGCTATGCCGAAGCTGTCACAGATATAGGCTATGCACATGATGTAACTGTTGGAGCCTGAATCCATGTCGTAGATATTTGTATTTGTGCCGGGGGTCACCACCCTGATGACATCTCTTTTGACTATGCCCTTTGCATCCTTCGGATCCTCGAGCTGTTCGCAGACAGCAACCTTTGAGCCCTCGGCAACAAGCCTGTCAATATAGGTGTCAGCTGCATGAAAAGGGACTCCGCACATGGGAGCCCTTTCCGGCAGACCGCAGCTTTTTCCGGTGAGAGTCAGTTTCAGCGTCTTTGATACATAGATGGCATCATCAAAAAACATCTCATAGAAATCACCGAGTCTGTAAAAAAGGATGCAGTCGGGGTATTCCTCCTTCATCTGCAGATAGTGCTGCATCATGGGGGAAACGTTTTTCAATGTTTCGCTGTCAAATTCGGCAAGCTTTTCCATAATACCTCTTGATCTTTACAACATTGACAGGGGAGATGTGGTGCGGCACATCTCCCCCGGTTCTTTATCGTTTAATTAATGATCCTGTGATCATTCAAGCACAAACCTTGAAACAATATCCTTCATCTCGGATACGAAGTTTACGGTATTGTTTGCTATGGTATCCGTTTCTGTCGTGACCGAAACGATATCGGTGGTCCTCTGTGCTATGTCGGTGACTCCGTGGGCTGCCTCTCCTATGGTCCTGTTGATACCGTTGATGGAGGACGATACTCCCTCGATGGAGCCCGAAAGACCGTGTACAGCCACATTGATGCCTGACATGCTCTCTTCAAAGGAGCTTGCATCATCCGAGTAGTTCTGGGCAAGTTCGGCAAAGGAGCCGTAGTCTGCGGTGACATCCTTGTCCACAAAGGCGATGGCACGTTCAAGACAGGCTGACATATTGTCCACGGATCTGTGGACCTCCTCCACGATCTCGTTGATGCCGGAAACGGTATCCGAGGACTGGTTTGCGAGATGTCCGATCTCCTCGGCAACGACGGCAAAGCCTCTGCCGGCCTCTCCTGCCCTTGCAGCCTCAATGGATGCGTTGAGCGCAAGGAGATTTGTCTGTCCCGCTATGCTCTTGATGGTCTCTGTCAGTTCATTTATCTTGTCCACAGCCTTGCTCTGCTCAATGGCTGCATCAGACTGTGCCTTGACATCGGCAAAAATCTGGGTGGTACGCGATGAAGCCTCGTTCACCTGGTTCTTTATGTCGGCTGCCTTCCTTCTGACATCTGATGCAAGCTGCTCTCCCTTGTTTGACAGGTCGTTGATCTTTTCCGTATTGTCCACCATGGTATCAACGGTTCCGTTGATGGTTTCCGTGGTCGCGGAAGTTTCCTGCATGTTGGCCGCCAGCTCTTCGGAGGTTGCAGAGTTATCAGAAGAATTATCATTGAGCCTGATGGTGTATTCCTTTAACTGCTTTGCATTAACATCAAGCTCATCGGCAACATGATCTATCTGTCTGACAGTCTCACGCAGCGAATGCCTCATGTTTCCGATGGTCCGGGCGATCTGTCCCAGTTCATCGGCACGCAGGACAAGCGTCTCGGAGGCTTTATTATGCGAAAAATCAAGTCTT
>JAFSWJ010000299.1 GCA_017444545.1 Lachnospiraceae bacterium | reverse complement strand
TGGAAATCGATTTTCTTATCGCTAAAAAAGATCCGACGAACAGACATAATGTATCGCCGATTGAAGTGAAATCCGGCAAGCGATATACATATTCTTCTTTGGGAAAATTTATGAACAGATTTAATGAGCAGTTGGATGTACCCTATATTCTGCACACTGCTGACTATGCTGAAAAGGATGGGATTGTTTTTATTCCGGTGTATTGGGCCTGGTTGCTTTAACTGAAAAACTTTTCTGTTTTGTCTTCACTAAATGAAGAGACAGGGGAAGGTGCGGTATTATGCATGACATCAGCGGTGATCCCTTTGGATGATAATAATAAGATGGTTCCGATTAATGTAATATAACAAGTCTCTGCTTAATGCACCGGAGGCGTTCGGCATTTATATAGTTTACTGAGGTGAAGAATAATGAAAGAATTTGAGAGTATCGTTATAGGGAAAAACTGCATTCCTGCACTGGTCATCACTATCGTCCTGATGATCGCGATCCCTGTTGTGATCTTCATATACTGGCGAATGAAACATAAAGAGCAGACCAAGATCAGATGGCTGATCGCCGGTGCCGCCGGTTTTATTGTTTCCGCCCGTGTACTGGAACTCGGCGCCCACTATTTCTGTATTATTGCTGACAATCCTGTATCCCGGTTTATAAACGGGCATACCTTCGCCTATGTCATTTACGGGATCACCATGGCAGGAGTCTTCGAAGAATGTGGCCGGTTCATGGTCATGAAATACATCATGAAAAAGAACCGCACACGTGAAAATTCGGTTCTGTACGGTATCGGCCACGGCGGGATAGAGATAATTGCCGTGCTGCTCCCCGGTATGATCAGTTTTCTGGTCATAGCTGTTATGTTGTCAACCGGTGATATGACAACTGCGCTTGGAACCCTTGGTATCACAGAGGAAAATGCAGCCGCTGCGCTTTCATCTGTTCAGGCAGCTGCCGCATTCGACTACGGGATGATGGCTGCGAATGTCATAGAACGCATTTTGGCGATGCTTTTACATATCGGTCTGACGGTTATCGTATATTATGGTATCACCCGGGCAAAGAAGAGCTGTCTGCCTGCTGCCATAGGACTTCATATGCTGATGGATCTTTTTGCCGCACTCTACCAGAGGAGCGTGGTGCCGCTCTGGTCGGTTGAAGTCTGGGCTGTGCTTGTCACTGCAGGAGTTGTTATGATCGCAATGAAACTCTACAGACAGATGGAGGCTGCTCCTGAAAAGAGCGTAAGAAGTAAAAACGAATCCCAGGATCAGGAAGAAAAGCGGAGGGGTAATACGACAGAACATGAATAAATCGGAACTGCAAAAGAAATTGTACAGTCTTCAGGATCTGAAATATCGTGATATGCAGATAAAGATAATACCTTCGACAGACCCTGAAACTGTGATCGGAGTGAGGACTCCCGAACTCAGGACCATTGCAAAAGAAATGGTGAAAGCCGGAGATTTCATGGATTTTCTTGATGATCTGCCTCACAGGTATTTTGAGGAAAACCAGCTGCACGCTTTTATTATATCAGGGATGAAAGATCTGAAAGAATGTATGGAGGAACTGGAGAAGTTTCTCCCGTATGTGGATAACTGGGCCACATGTGACCAGATGTCTCCGAAGATCTTCAAAAAGCACAAAGCAGAGCTTCTGCCACACATAAAGGACTGGCTTGGCTCGGACAGGACATATACCGTGAGGTTCGGGATCGGAATGCTGATGGAGCATTTTCTCGATGATGACTATGATCCCGTTTATCCCGAAATGGTCGCAAAACTCAGGAGTGATGAGTATTACGTCAATATGATGATCGCCTGGTATTTTGCAACGGCGCTTGCAAAGCAGTATGAAAGCATCCTGCCGTTTATTGAGGAAAAAAGGCTTGATGTCTGGACGCATAATAAAACCATTCAGAAAAGCATCGAAAGTTTCAGGATAACGGATGAACAGAAAAAATATCTGAGATCGCTGAAAACTGCCCGTTGACACAGCCTCAAAAGGAAAAGAACTGTCCCTTGTTTGGTTTTCTTCGTATAATAGAACAGAGTAAAACGGTTTTAAACCTGAAACCGCAATGAGGAAGGATGATCCTTTGATGAATCTGATAGAGGAAGCCATAATATATGCAACGAGCCTTCATCAGGGAAAGGTGCGCAAGGTGGAAAAGATCCCCGCGATCCTGCACCCGCTGGAGGTGGCACAGATACTGGCGACGATGACGGACGACAGTGAGGTCATCGCGGCCGGTGTTTTGCATGATGTGGTGGAGGATACGGCCGGAACGTTAGAGGAGATCAAAAAGCGCTTCGGAGAGCGTGTCGCCCTGCTTGTGGAGTCTGAAACGGAGCCTGATTTTCCGCAGGAGGACAGGAAGGAAAGCTGGAAAAAACGAAAGGAGCTTTCACTTCAGAAACTGAAAAACGGCACGGATCCGGGGATCAAAATGCTCTGGCTTGCAGACAAGCTGGCAAATATCAGGTCTGTTGCGAGGGAATACAGCGAAAGAGGGGAAAAGGTCTGGTCCTATTTCAACCAGAAGGATCCTCTGATGCAGCTTTGGTATTACCGCACGGTTGCGGAGCTTACCGAGCTGGAGTTAAACAGGACGGGTGCCTACAAGGAGCTGATCAAGCATATCAATTTCATCTGGCCCCATACCTTTGATTCCGAAAAAACAAAATACAAAAAATACAAAGAGGTAAGCCTTGAAGGCTGCAGGAAGCTCGGCAGCGGAAAAAAAGGCGATGTGTACCGCTACAATGATGAGCTCATATTAAAGGTCTATAATAAAAACAACACATACGCGGATGTTGAGCGTGAGATCAGCCAGAGCAGGAAGGCTTTTGTTCTGGGTATTCCCACGGCGATCTCCTTTGGGATAGTTTCCGTCGGAGAAAGATACGGTGCGATGTTTGAGCTGCTTGATGCGGAAACTCTCACTGAATGCATCAGAAGGGATGTTTCGCAAACGGAGTTCTATGCCGGTATCATGGCTGACCTTGCCCGTCAGATCCACGCTGTGACCGTAAAGGCGGAGGAAGGCTTTCCGGATGCGCGGGAAAGGGTGAAACGGCATATCGAAAACGGCATCGGAAGATGTGATGCCGCATTGGCGGAAAGATGCAAAAAGCTTGTGGAAGCGATGCCTGATACGGACCATCTCATCCACGGGGATTTTCATACAAACAATGTGTTCCTGCAAAATTATGAACCCATACTTATTGACATGGACCGGATCTCAAGGGGTGATCCCGTCATAGAACTGGGGGATATGTGTCTTTATTATGCATCTTCTGACGGAATGGATCAGGATATGCCCGATCCCTATCTGGGAGTTTCCTTTGGGGTCTGCAGGCGGTTTTTTGACGGCTTTCTTGAAAGCTACCTTGGGACGGATGATCCGGAAAGGCTTTGCAGGGTGTATGACAGGGCAAAGCTTCTGGGAAACATCCGGCTTATCCACAGGATGTGTAAAAACGAGGTCCCTTCGGATGAGGAAAAAGAACGGGTGAAGAGGCTGCTTGACGAGGTATCTTTGCTTGCGGAAAGGGTCGGCCGGCTCGGGATGTCATAGTATGAATTTATTGGACTCATTTTGTTGAAAAAACAGCGGAAACTTGCACACAATTTAAAATATTGGATAGTCGATAGGGGTATCCGTTCTGATATAATTATGAAAAGCATCGTTTAATACGATGCTTTTTTCAGTTAATCACAGGAGGGAAATATTGATGAGAACAAAGAAAAAAATGACACTTACGGCGGTGCTCCTGCTGATAGGGTTTGTACCTTTGATCCTTTCGGGTGTGATCACCTGTTTCATCGCAGCTTCAGAGATCTCAACCAATCTGGAGGAGGCAACCTTTGAAAAGCTCAGGGTTACCGCTGACGGGCTGCACAAGTATTACCAGTATGATCTTGAACAGGGAAATGAGATCCCCTACGAGCACGACTATGTTGACATGATGAAGGATGAGGATATCTCCATGACGGTCTTTGTCGGGGATACGAGATATATGACCTCCCTTCCCGGAGACAAGGACGGCAGAAATGAGGGGACAAAGATGGATGCCGCCATCTGGGCAAAGGTCCAGGCGGGAGAAGACGTTCACTCCAAGGGCGTGAATATAGGCGGCAGGGACTTTTTCGTTTATTATACTCCGCTGTACGGTCAGGGAAAGCAGGTTGTAGGCGCGGCCTGGGCAGGAGAACCTGAAGCGGATGTGGAGGCGAGCATCACAAAGGTTGTCACGATAATGGTTATCGTGGTGGTCATTGTCACCGTCATCTTTGGTGTTATCATCTTCCTGGTATCAAAGGCTGTGGTTTCATCCATAGGAGCGGTCATATCGGATGTGGACAGGCTTTCAGCCGGAGACCTCACATCGGACGACCATACATCCTCATTTATCAATGAGATCAACGCGATAGGAGACAATGTTTACGGTCTGAACCGCAAGCTCAAGACCATAGTGGGTCAGGCAAAGAGTGCATCCGACATGACGGGCACCAGGGCTGCGGAGCTTGCAGGAGATTCACAGCAGATCAGCGATACCTCGGATATGGTATCAAATTCCGTACAGGAGATGGCAAAGGGTGCCATGGACCAGGCGGATACCGTTCAGAAGGTTACGGAAAATCTCGGAATGCTTTCTGATGCCATCCAGACTGTTGCGGACAATGCCGAGCAGCTTGCATCATCTGCCGCAGAGATGAACGATGCGTCCATGCAGAGTGCCGAGGCTCTTCAGAGTCTGTCATCAAACATGGAGGCCATGGGCAATTCCGTGAACGAGATCATGGGCGCAATGAGTGCTACAAATACCGCAGTCCAGAACGTGAACGACAAGGTGGACGGCATCACGAGCATCGCATCCCAGACGAACCTGCTGGCATTGAATGCTTCCATCGAGGCGGCCAGAGCAGGAGAGGCAGGCAGAGGCTTTGCGGTGGTGGCAGAGGAGATCGGAAAGCTCGCACAGGAATCCGCACAGACTGCACAGGAGATCAGGGACGAGATGACCGGACTCTTGAGACATTCTCAGGAAGCTCTCTCAAAGACAACGGAGATCACAAGCATCAAGGAGAATGTGGATTCTGTCCTGCTTGAGACGACCGGCAGGATAAACAACCTCATTGACAATGTGGGCTCCACCGTTGAGGGTGTGAACACCATCTCGGGTCTTACCGAGGAGTGCAACGCATCAAAGGAGCAGATCGTGGACGCCATGAGTTCACTTTCCGCGATATCAGAGGAAAATGCTGCATCAACCCAGGAGACGGGAGCTGCAATGCAGGAACTCAATGCAACCGTGAACGGCCTTTCATCGGCAGCGGGCAGCCTCCACGAAGTAGCGGAAAAACTCAACACTGAGCTTGGTTTCTTCAAAGTAGAAGGCTGAACAATTTAGTATTTTAGTGGGACAGGGGACGTGGGACAGGGGACGTATCTCTGTCCCATTTTTATGTCAACTGTATCAGAGGGACGGTTCTGTGTTACGCTTTGTTTCAGAGGGACGGTTCTGTGTTACGCTCGTAATGATGCGTGTTTCACGGCTTTTTTTATTTCAGGTGAAACAGAGAACCGTCCCTCTGATACAGCAGATGAAACAGAGAACCGTCCCTCTGAAACATTCTCAAATGTCAAGATATGATTTCTGTATCTTGACATTCAAACCATCTCATATCTTGACAAATGACCCCGTGTAATGTATAAATACAAACAGGACATAAATAAGCTGATGTCACTTCAGGGAGGATCTTCATGAGATACGTTGATGTTCATCAGGCTGCCGCAGACTGGGACATGAGCGAGCGGCGGATCACCATGCTGTGCCGTGACGGAAAGATCAAAGGCGCGAAAAAGGAAGGCAAGCACTGGATGATCCCCGAGCATACCAGACGTCCCTTCGACGGCAGGACAAAAGAAGCAAAGGAAGCAAGTTCAAGGCAAAAAGAAAAAAAGGAGAAAAAAATGGGAAAATACTTCGGTACAGACGGATTCCGCGGAAAAGCAGGAGTGGTCCTGACAGCCGAGCACGCATTCAGGATCGGTCAGTTCCTGGGCTGGTATTACAGCAAGGAAAGACCCGCAAAGATCGTGATCGGCAAGGATACGAGGCGCTCCTCCTATATGTTTGAAAATGCACTGAGTGCCGGCATCACGTCCACAGGCGGATTTTCATATCTGCTGCATGTGACCACCACCCCCTGTGTCAGTTATATAACAAGAACGGAGGGCTTTGACTGCGGCATCATGATCTCCGCAAGCCACAATCCTTTTTACGATAACGGCATCAAGCTCCTCAATGCAGAGGGCGAAAAGATGGAGGATGAGGTCCAGGACATGGTGGAGCGCTACATCGACGGTGAGCTTGATGAGGTGGAGCCTGCCACCGAGGAAAAGATCGGACAGACCATCGATTTTTATTCGGGCAGGAACCGCTACATAGGTTACCTGACCTCCATAGCGCCGGTATCCTTCATCAACCGTTCCGTGGCCCTCGACTGCGCAAACGGAAGCGCTTGGTCCATAGGACGCGCGGTATTTGACGCTCTCGGAGCAAAAAACTTTGTCATGAACAATACCCCTGACGGCGTGAACATCAACGCCAACGCAGGCTCCACCCATATCGAAGGCCTTCAGAAATATGTGCGCGAGAACAAAGTGGATGTGGGCTTTGCTTTTGACGGCGACGCCGACAGGTGCCTTGCCGTTGACGAATACGGCGATGTGGTAAACGGCGACATGATCATGTATATCTGTGCAAAGCACTTAAAGAGCAACGGGATGCTGACAAACAACACCGTTGTGACTACCATAATGAGCAATTTCGGCCTCTACAAGGCCTTTGACAATGCCGGGATCAAATATGAAAAGACAGCCGTGGGAGACCGTTATGTCTATGAGAACATGAAGGCAAACAATCACATGATAGGCGGCGAGCAGTCAGGCCACGTCATCTTCCGCAAATATGCGCATACAGGCGACGGGCTTCTGACAGCCATCATGCTGATGACCGTCATGGTCGAGACCCAGCTGCCTCTTTCGGCCCTGGCATCAGATGTCAGGATGTATCCCCAGGTGCTCAAAAATGTGGAGGTGGATGACAAGGAGGCTACGCTGAACGATCCTGCAGTGAAAAAATCCGTGGATGATACCACGGCCTATCTCGGAAACGACGGAAGGGTGCTGCTTCGCGCATCGGGCACCGAGCCTGTACTTCGCGTGATGTCCGAGGCTTCCACCTACAAGGACTGCGAAAAATGCGTTGATGAGATCATCGATGCCATGAAAGCATCCGGACATCTCATCAAGGTTCGCTGAAAAGCCGGCAAAACGTTTTTATTATAATAAAGGAGGATGAGATGAAGCTTACAATAAATGATCTTTATGACCTGTCCCACAGCAGGGCCGGGGATTATCTGAAAGGGTTTACCTATCCATGGGAGGCGCTTGCAGGCATAGGCGATCTTATTATGGAGATCGGAAAGACCCTCAGTGCCGATGAATTTGACCATCCGGAGGAAAATGTCTGGATAGCAAAGGATGCAAAGCGCTATCCGAACAACTATATCGCGGGACCCTGCATCATAGGGCATGAGACCGAGATCCGCCCCGGGGCTTTCATCCGCGGCAATGCTCTGGTGGGTAATAACTGCGTTGTGGGAAATTCCACCGAGCTCAAAAACGTGATACTTTTCGATAATGTCCAGGTACCGCATTACAATTATGTGGGGGATTCGATCCTGGGCTACAAGGCGCATATGGGCGCAGGTTCCATCACGAGCAACGTGAAATCCGACAAGAAGCTTGTGATCATCCACAACGGGGATGAGAGGATCGAGACCGGGCGCAAAAAGGTGGGGGCCCTGGTGGGTGACCGCGTGGAGGTTGGCTGCAACAGCGTGCTGAACCCCGGAACGGTCATCGGCAGGGATTCAAATGTGTATCCGGTTTCCTGCGTACGTGGTGTGATCCCGGCAAACAGCATCTACAAGGCTGCGGGAAATATCGTGGACAAAGACGAATAGATCTGATGACGGGTCAAAAACCCCTGTGATCCGGGAGTGACGAAATTAAAAAAGGAGGAAGAAAGATGAGAGTAATAGTAGCGGATACCTATGAGGACGGTGCAAAAAAGGCAGCCGATGTGATCGAGGAGCTGGTGAGAAAGAATCCCGAATGTACCCTCGGTCTTGCAACGGGTTCAAGTCCCGTCGGCATGTACAAAGAGCTTGCAAGAAGATGCAAAGAGGAGGGACTTGATTTTTCAAAGGTCCATTCCGTAAACCTTGATGAGTATGTGGGCCTCGAGCCCGATCATCCTCAGAGCTACAGGTTCTTCATGGATGACAATCTCTTCAACCACATCAATATCAAAAAGGAAAACACCTATGTTGCAAAGGGCACCGGAGATGTGGAGGCAAACCTGAAGGAATTTAACGATATCCTGGACAAAACAGACATAGACCTGCAGGTTCTCGGCGTAGGCCCCGACGGACATCTGGGCTTTAACGAGCCGGGAGAATTCCTCTATGAAAAGGCCCACAAGGAGACCCTTGAGGACAGCACCATCGATGCAAATACACGTTTCTTTAACAGCCGTGACGAGGTGCCGCGCTATGCCGTGACCATGGGCATGGGCTCCATCATGAAGGCAAAGACGCTGCTCATGATAATAAACGGCAACAAGCAGGATGCGGCAAAGAAGCTTCTCATGGACGACAGGATCGATCCCAAATGTCCCGCAACCTTCATGCGTCTGCACAGGGACGCCATCGTCGTCATCGAAAAGAAGCTTGCCGATGAGATCGGGTACAGCGCAAAGTGAGGACGATCCTGATCACAAATGATGACGGTATCGATTCCGACGGACTTTTGAGGCTTGTGAGTTCAGCGAAAAAGCACGGTGAGGTCTGGGTGGTGGCACCCGAAAAGCAGTGCAGTGCGCTTTCCCACAGCATTACCATCAGGCATCCGATAGAGATCCATCCATATGATTATCCCGAAAAGAGTGTGCAGGCCTTCACCTGTACGGGTACACCGGCAGACTGTGTCAGAGTCGGCACTCTTGCCGTGATGCCGAGGCGCCCGGATGTGGTGCTTTCAGGCATCAACTACGGCTATAACATGGCAACGGATATCCAGTATTCGGCAACTGCCGGAGCGGCCTTTGAAGCAGAGTTTCAGGGGTATCCGGCCATAGCGCTTTCGGAGGGTGCCTGTGAGTG
>JAFSWJ010000298.1 GCA_017444545.1 Lachnospiraceae bacterium | reverse complement strand
GAACGTGTCCGGCTTCACGGCAATATGGCAAGGATAGAGGTTCCGGAAAAGGATATCGAAAGGCTGGCATCCGATGAGATCAGAAGGAAGGTATATGAAAGCTTCAGGGAACTGGGTTTTGCCTTTGTGACCCTCGACATGCGGGGCTACCGTATGGGAAGCATGAACGAAACACTGTGGACAGGGGGACGGTTCTAATGTCCCTGTACTGCGGGACATCAGAACCGTCCCCCTGTCCATAGATAAGATTTATGGTATGGAGGAAGATATGGAAAAGGTCAGGGTTGTAGAATTAAAAAAGAGCATATTTGAGGATAATGACAGGGAAGCCGAGAAACTGCGAAACGAGCTGAAGGAGCGTGGCATCTTTCTGTTGAACCTCATGTCATCTCCGGGAAGCGGCAAGACCACGACCCTCATTCGGACCATCGGGGCTCTCAAGGATGAGTACCGTATCGGTGTGATGGAGGCTGATATAGATTCGGATGTGGATGCAAAAAAGATATCACAGACCGGGGTTGTATCCATACAGCTTCATACCGGAGGAATGTGCCATCTTGATGCGGGCATGACCAGACAGGGACTTGAGGAACTGACGGAGGGAGAGATAGATCTTGCCATCCTTGAAAATGTGGGCAATCTCGTATGTCCTGCCGAATTTGATACCGGAGCCACAAAAAATGCCATGATACTTTCCGTGCCCGAAGGAGATGACAAGCCGCTCAAATATCCCCTCATGTTTTCCATCTGCGATGTGGTCCTCATCAACAAGATCGATGTTCTCCCGTACTTTGATTTTGACATGGAAAAATGCAGGCAGAACATCCTGCTGCGAAACCCGAAGGCCGCGATCATCCCTATCTGTGCCAAAACAGGCGAGGGCATGGAGCAGTGGACAGACTGGCTTCGCACTCATTTGCAATAACACCTGTGTGGGACAGGGGACGTTTCTCTGTCCCACAATTATGTTAACGTAGATGGGACGTTCTTCTGGTTTGGTTTTTCACGAAACAGAGAACCGTCCCCTACCAGAATGGTTTACATAAAAGTGGGACAGAGAAACGTCCCCCGTCCCACCATAAAACCGGGACAGAGAAACGTCCTCCGTCCCATATAAACCGGATAAAGGAGGTTGGAAAATGTTCGGTAAATTCAAAAGAAAAAAGCCCGATGTTGTCGATATGGGCGAAAAGGCACCATTTGTACAGGGTGCAGGAATTCTGAGGGTCATACCGGTCGTGATCATAGTCTTCTTTTTGTTCACGATCATCCTCAGGTGTTTTTATTCTGTAAATGAGCAGCAAAACGCCATCGTGACCCAGTTTGGAAAGGTCCTGCAGGTCAATACCGCCGGGTTCTATCTCAAGGCTCCGTGGCAGAGCGTGACCATGGTTGATATGACGACCCATGGCACCGCCATAGGCTATGTGATCGATGAAGATGCCCAAAAGGGGCAGTATCCCGTGGATGAAGCAAGCGGGATCATGATCACCTCGGATTTCAACCTTCTCAACATCGATTTTTATCTCGAATACAGGGTTTCGGATCCGGTGGCCTATATATACAATACGGAGGATCCCGAGGAGATCCTGGCAAATATAGCCCAGTCAAACATCAGAACGGTGGTGTCAAACTATACGGTGGATGAGGCCATGACAACAGGGAAAAGCCAGATCCAGGCAGACATCAAGGAAGCCATTACAAAGGAACTTGGCGAGCAGAACATCGGTCTGATGGTGTTAAATATCACGGTGCAGGATTCCAGACCGCCCACAAGCGAGATCGTAGCCGCATTCAAGGAAGTGGAGACCGCAAAGCAGGGAGCGGACACTGACAAGAACAATGCCCAGGCATACAGGAACAGAAAGATCCCGGAGGCGGAGGCGGAGGCCGATGCCATCATCCAAAAGGCTGCGGCAGCAAAGGAAGCCAGGATAGCGGAGGCTGAGGGACAGGTCGCCAGATTCAACGAGATCTACAACGAGTATCAGAAATATCCTCTTGTGACAAAGCGCCGGATGTTCTTTGAAAAGATGGAAAAGATCCTCCCGGGGATCAAGGTTGTCATATCAGACGGACAGACCCAGACCATGCTTCCTCTCGACAGCTTCACCGATTCGCAGGAGCCTGAAAAGGCGGATGAGACCGCAAAAGACACAGACGGGACAGAAGATGAGCTTGGAGGTGATGAAGATGAGTAAGAAGATATTGATAATAACAGCGTCCACGGCAGCAGTCATAGCAGCGGTTTTTGTACTGATTTCATCACTGTATACGGTGCACACCAACGAGACCGCGCTGCTCATAAGGCTCGGAAAGATACAGGCGGCCCAGACAAATACCGGACTTCATATGCATACGCCCTTTATCGAAACCGTCAGTACGGTATACTGCGGCGACAGGCTTTATGACATTCCGGTATCCGATGTCATAACCTCAGACAAGAAATCCATGATCGCGGACAACTATGTGATATGGTCGGTAAGCGATGCCGTCAAGTATTATCAGACTCTTGGAGCTATCAGGGGCAGAGCGGAGGAGAGGATCGGAGCGGCGGTCTTTAATGCCACAAAAAACATCATCTCCTCCATGACCCAGGATGAGATCATAGCAGCCCGCGGAAACACTCTCACAAAAAGGATCACCGAGGAGGCCAATTCGGATATCAGCCAGTACGGTATCGCTATAGAACTGGCGGAGATCAAGGCCCTCGATCTTCCTGATGATAATAAAGCCGCCGTGTATGAAAGGATGATATCCGAAAGAAACAACATAGCCTCAGGCTACCGTGCCAAGGGACAGGCGGAGGCAAAAAAGATCATGAACGAGACCGACAAGCAGGTCAGCATAACCAAAGCAAATGCCGAAATGGAAGCGGCAAAACTGACTGCAGAGGGTGAGGCGGAATACATGAAGATCCTTTCGGATGCGTACAGAAGCGAGGAAAAGGCTGAGTTCTACAATTATCTGAGAGGTCTTGATTCTTTGGAGGCCATGACGGGAAAGGACAAAACCCTGATCCTTGACAAGGATTCGGAATACGCCCGCATCCTCTACGGCTATTAAAAAAGTGGGACAGGGGACGTTTCTCTGTCCCACAATTATGTTAACGAAGGGGGACGGTCCTCTTTTTTGTTTTTACAGTAAACACGGAACCGTCCCCCTGTCAGCTTGTTTGACATAAAAGTGGGACAGAGAAACGTCCCCT
>JAFSWJ010000297.1 GCA_017444545.1 Lachnospiraceae bacterium | reverse complement strand
TGCCGTTTTGATTCCTGGTCGGAGTGCTTCAGGTATGACCTCTGGTGTGAAGCTTTTGAAAAAAACGGGATCGACAGGGATTTTTATACACTTCGTGAAAGGAGCCTTGATGAAGCTTTTCCCTGGGATTTCATCAATGTCGGTGTCTCAAAGGAGTTTTTGAAAAAGGAATATCTGAACGCAAAGGACGGCAAAGTAACTCCAAATTGCCGTGAAAAATGCAGCGGCTGCGGTGCTGCAGCCTTTGGCGGCGGAGTCTGTTTTGAAAAAAGAAATGAGGCCGGGGCATGAAGGTTAGGATCAGGTTCAAAAAATCCGGACCGGTGAAATTCATCGGACATCTGGATACCATGAGATTTTTCCAGAAGCTTTTGCGCAGGGCCGGCATACCCGTGGCATATTCCGAGGGCTTTTCGCCTCATCAGAAGATGTCCTTTGCCCAGGCTTTGGGGGTCGGTGTTGAAAGCGAAGGCGAATACTTTGATCTGGAGCTTATAGATAACAGGTGTGATGGATGGTCCTCGGAAAAGATCGTATCCTCACTTAATTCATTTTCCGTTGACGGGATAGAGATAGCAGACTGCGTGAAGCTGCCTGAAAAGTCAAAAAACGCCATGGCATCCGTTTTTGCCGCGGATTATCTTGTATCCTTCAGAAAGGAGCATCTGCCTTCCTTTGACCTCAAAAAAGCCATAGAAGATTTCAATTCAAGTGAAAGTGTACGTATAGTCAAGAAAACCAAAAAGGCAAGCCGTGATCTGGAACTAAAGGAGCTTGTATATAAGCTTGAGATCCGCGGTGAAAGCATATTCATGAGACTTAACGCATCCAGCGCCAACAGCGTGAAACCGGCGCTTATCATGGAATACTTCCATGAAAAATACGGATCGGAATTTGACCCCCTGTCGTTGATGATCAGAAGACTTGATATCTATGACGGGGATATGCAGTCTCTTTTGTCTGCCGGTTCACATTTTTAGCCGTATGTGATAAAATAAGGTTATGCGGACAGCTTTTGGGGGAGAGCTGACCGTTCGGAGGTATATGAATGGGCAGTGTATCAGAAAACATGGATGTTTTTCAATCCGAACTGCTTTCAGAATTTTTCGGCGAGATATTCAGATCATTTTCCCAATGCGCAGACAATGTCTTTTTTTCCATCACACATCTGCCGACCGATATGACAATGTTGTCCGAGGCAGCCGTGGATTATTTTGATCTGCCCGGAAATATGATCCATAATTTTGGTCCCATATGGACTGAAAGGATCGAAGAAAACAGCAGGGAGCTTTTTGTAAACAGCATCCGGGTTGAACCCGGAAAATATGATTCCTTTGTTCACGACCTGGTATACCGTGTGAAAAACAGGGACGGGATATATGTGACCGTATCCTGCAGAGGAAAGCTGATCCTTGACAAGGACAAAAACCCTGTCTTTTTTGTGGCCACCTTCATAAACCATGAAGCGACGGCTACAATAGATCCGGTGACCGGTCTTTACAACAGAAACAATCTCCTTGATACCCTGAAAAAATTCACACATGAAAAAAAGCCCTATTATCTGGTGCTTATCGGCATATTGAATTTTACCGAGATCAACAGGATGTATGGGTACCGGTTCGGAAATCAGGTGCTGAAGGAGGTTTCGGAATTTGTATTAAAGCTTGGGACAGATGCTCTGGTCTTTCGGTGCGAGGGAGTCAAAACCGCCCTTGTTTTTGATGCCGAGCGACATGATCTGAAGGAAATAAAGGAACTTTTCAACAATCTGCGCGACAGGCTCTATAACAGCCTCTACATCAAGAATATACTGATAGCGCTCGAGATATGCGGCGGTGCCATATTGGCAAACGAGTTTTCAACCGATCCCAATACCATCTACAACAGTGCTCTCTATGCTCTGGCAGTTGCAAAAGAGGAAAAGCTGGCAGAGCTTCAGGTGTTTGAAAACGACCTCTTAAACGAAAGCAACAGGCGTCTGGAGATCCTCAATGCCATCAGGACGGCCATTGCAAGCAATTTTGAAGGTTTTTACCTGTGTTATCAGCCTATAGTGGATGCAGACACGAACAAAGTCAGCGGCATGGAAGCGCTGCTTCGCTGGAGAAACAAAAAATACGGTGTGGTTCCTCCAAATGATTTCATACCCTGGCTTGAAAGGGATCCCATCTTTTTTGAACTGGGAAACTGGATACTGCGCACAGCAATGCACGATACCAAGGAGCTGATAAAGAAAAATCCCGGGTTCGTAGTAAATGTCAATCTGGCTTATCCCCAGCTTCAGCGGACTGATTTCAAATCAGCCCTGAACCGTATAATAAAAGAAGAAGAGTTTCCTGCAGAAAACCTGAAGCTTGAGCTCACAGAAAGATGCAGACTCAGGGATATGAATCTGCTTAGAAACGATATGATCTTTTTCAAATCCTCGGGTATGCAGACGGCCCTCGATGATTTCGGAACAGGTTATTCGGCATTGAACCTCCTGATGGAGCTTCCCGTGGACCAGGTAAAGATCGACCGCAGCTTTGTGATCAATATAGAAAATGACATCCCAAAGCAATGTCTTTTGAGAGCCATCACGACCTGTGCAACTGAGCTTGGAAAAAAGGTCTGTGTGGAAGGTGTTGAGACCGCAAAAATGAGGGACTATCTGAAAAATAATTTCTCGGTTTCGTTTTTCCAGGGTTATCTGTATTCAAAACCGATCATATTCGATGAATTCCTTGACTGGTATATGAGCTACGACAAAACGGCCTGAACTGCAGGCCGTTTTTATTATATGTATCTCCATGATCGCATATACCGCTTTTTGTTCGCATAATTTATATTATACGAACAAATATCCGTAGGGCTGTCAAGCTCCTTTCATTCAAGCATCTATGTACTCTCATCCAATCAGTACAGCCGGAATACTCCGAATACCTTTCCGAGGATCTTGCAATTGTCAAGGATGATGGGTTCGTAGTCGTCATTTTGAGGCTGAAGCCGGATATGTCCGTTCTCTTTGTAAAAATTCTTTACCGTGGCTCCGTCCTCAACAAGGGCCACGACCAGGTCGCCGTTGTCTGCTGTATTTGTCTGTGCTACAAAAACGAAATCCCCGTCATTGATACCGATGTTTATCATACTGTCTCCCCTGACCTTCAGTGCAAAGCACTGGGCATTGGGTGCCATCTCCACAGGCATGGGAAAATAGTTTTCAATATTCTGCTCTGCAAGTATCGGTGAACCTGCAGCCACATTTCCTATGAGAGGTATGTTTGCAACTTCACGCCTCGTCAGATTGAAATCATCATCAAGTATCTCTATGGCTCTGGGCTTTGTGGGATCTCTCCTGATATATCCGTTTTTTTCAAGAGTCTCCAAATGCGCATGGACGGATGATGTTGATTTCAGATCGACTGCCGCGCATATATCCCTGACTGCCGGCGGATAACCCTTTTCAAGTATCTGTTCCTTGATATACTTCAGGATCTCCTCCTGTTTTTTCGTGATCTTTCCCTGTGACATTTTTTCACCTCCGACTGATCCGTCCGGTATAACTGTTCATCAATAATCTTTCCATATTCCAGACTACCCCTGACGGGTTATTCAGGCACAGTTCCCCCGAATCGAATATAAGTTCTATATTATTCTAACATATCGGGAGAAAAAAGCAAACATTTGTTTCGAAAATATGTTCGAAAAAATACTTGACTTTCGAAAATATGTTCGATATAATCAAAAACAGAACAAACGTTCGCACTGTTTTGAGGAGGAAAAGACAATGAATACAGCAGGTTCAAAGGTTTTGAAAAGAGCAGGGATCCGCAGACAGAAGGAGCTTCGACGCAGGTTTGTCATGTTCTCTGCTGTTTTCTCCATCATAGTCGTCGCAGCGACGTCCTCCCTTTCCACCCGTTCCTTTGCAGATGAGAAGACACCGGCCGGCAGCCGTTCCAAATACTACAGGAGTATTGAGATCAAAAAGGGCGATACCCTCTCAAGTATCGCCGCCCGGTATATCTCCTCCGAATATTCCGGTAAAAAGGAATACATCAATGAGGTTGTCAGACTGAACAACCTTGATGACATCAATGACATCCATGCCGGTGATCATCTGATAATACCCTATTTCTACGCGATGAAATGATACATCAGCCTCTGCCGGGCCGGGTCATTTCTTCCAGATCCTTTCAAGGTCGTAGAAATCACGTCCCTCTTTCGTGAAAATGTGGACTATGATGTCATTATAATCCATCAATATCCACTGGGTATTATCCTGAGGCCTCCCCTCTATATTCTTTGGTATGATGCCGTTTTTCCCCATTCTCTCCTCCACGGCATCTACCAGGGCCTCAAGCTGGTTCTTATTGTTTGCTGTAGCAAGTACAAAATAGTCAGCGATCTCGGTCAGGGATGAAACATCTATGATCTTTACATCCTCACCTTTTTTATCCTCAAGCGCTGCAATGGCAATATCTGCTTTTTCTTTTGATTCCAATATCATTCTCTCCTCAAATCCTTATAGTATTCATAGGTCTTCTGTGTCATGGGATCTATCTTTCCGCCTTTTCTGTCAAGATATTTCAGGGTATCGGAAAGGATCCTGTATACTCCGCGGTCGATATCATCAAAGACTTCTTTTCTGACTTCAAAAAGGTCCGGTGCCTCACTTCTGTTGGGTTCTATATAATCTGCCGAAAAGATGATCTTTTGAAGCAGTGACATCCCGGGCTCTCCCGTCGTATGAGTCCTGACAGAGGCTATGATATCCTCATCCTCTATGCCATATCTGTTCCTTGCAAGATAAGCCCCAAGCTTTGCATGTACAAGGGACGGGATCTCCAGTTCGGACTTTGAAAGCTCTATGCCATATTCACGGCAGAGTTCATATTTTTCATCATTCGGAATGCATTTTGCACAGTCGTGGAGCAATCCGGCAACAAAGGCTTTTTCTGAATCCTCTCCATACCTCATGGCCAGAGCGGAAGCCGTATAGGCCACTCCGAGGGTGTGCCTGTAGCGCTCCTTATCAAGACATTTTTTCACTTTTTTCTGCAGTTCTATGGTGCTTTCTTTCATATGCTTTCCGTATATATGCCGTTTTCCATGATATATTTTTCAACCCGGCCGGGAAGATAGTATCTCACTGACCTGCCCTCTTTGATATACTGCCTGATCATGCTTGACGAGATATCGATCCTTGGCATATCAAGGATATCCACCCTTGCCCCGAATTTACTCTCATAATTAATTTTGATAGCAGAAATGTCAGTTCCATCATTTCGTGCCGCTACGACGATCCTTGAAAGCGCAAATATCTTTTCAGGATCCTTAAAATGTCCCAGTTCGGCAAAGGAATCAAAGCCTGCGATATAAAAAAACTCATCATCCGGATACATCCCCTTTAATTCCTCGAGGGTTTCACAGGTATAGGAATTTCCCGGTCTTTTTGTCTCTGTGTCAAGGACATGAAAATGTTCATTTCCTTCACAGGCCAGCCTGCACATTTCAAACCTGACAGCTGCATCCGGCATCTTTATATCATCCTTGAAATATGATCTGCCGCTGGGTATGAAAAACACCCTGTCAAGCACAAAGGAACTGTATGCCTGCTCTGCAAGCATCAGATGTCCGGTATGTATGGGGTTGAAGGTTCCGCCGAATATCCCTGTCCTCATATCACATTCATTTCGGAAGCACGATCACGGGATCCTTTTTCCGCGGTCTGTACAGTACTATCTTTTTTCCTATCACATGAACAAGCACCGACTTGGTCCTTTCAGCCAGAGTCTGCGCTATCTCCTTTACATCATCGGGACAGTTTTTCAATACTCCTACCTTGATGAGTTCTCTCTTTTCCAGAGCCTCATCCGCCGCCTTCACATATTCCGGAGTGATGGATCCCTTTCCGATCTGTAAAATGGTATCCATGGTCATGGCAAGGCTTCTCAGATATGCTCTTTGTGAACTGGATAATTTCATGTTTTTCCTCTTTATCTGTAGTAGTCAAACTCATGTCCGTACATGCGGACCGTATCACCTTCGCTGATCCCCAAAGCCTCCAGCTCATCGAGGATGTTATTATCCTTGAGGAATTTCTGAAAGAACAGAAAACCCTTTTCGGACTGGAGGTTGGTATAGCCCAGCATCTTTTCGATCCTGGGACCCTCGACCACGTAAACTCCGTCCTTTTCATCATAGGTGACTGTGAAGGGTTCCTGTCCGGGTCTGTCAAATTCAGGGAAGTATTCCTGTTCAAAGACGGCTCCGGGTTCCCTGTGCTCCTTTACAAGACTGTCCACATAATAAAGAAGTTCATTTACTCCCTCTCCCGTCACTGCGCTGATGGGAAAGACCTTTGTCTCTCCCTTTTCGAACCCGTCTTTAAGCCTCTTTATGACCCCGTCCCTGTCTGACGCCACATCAAGCTTGTTTGCGGCGATAACCTGGATCTTTTTTGTGATATCCACCTTGTAGGAGGAAAGCTCCCTGTTTATGGCGTGTATATCCTCAACAGGATCTCTTCCCTCAACGGATGCGGCATCCACCAGATGTATGAGAACACGGGTTCTTTCTATGTGCCTCAAAAACTCAAGACCAAGTCCGGCTCCGTTTGACGCCCCCTCGATGAGCCCCGGGATATCCGCTATCACAAAGCCTCCGCCTTCGATATCGACCACACCCAGATTTGGTTCAAGAGTGGTAAAATGATAGTCGGCCACCTTCGGTTTCGCATTTGTTACCCTTGAAAGAAAGGTTGATTTGCCCACATTCGGAAATCCCACAAGACCCACATCGGCGATACATTTAAGTTCCAGCAGGACCGTAAGCTCCATGGCCTCCTGACCGGGTTTTGCATATTGGGGGACCTGCATGGTGGAAGTGGCAAAATGCATGTTTCCAATGCCGCCCTTTCCTCCTTTGAGGATCAGAAACTTCTCCATATCCCCCGACATGTCCTGGATTACTTTGCCCGAGTTCTGCTCCCTGATCACCGTTCCCTCAGGCACCTTCAGGAAAATATCCTGACCGTTTTTTCCGTGGCATTTATTCTTGCCGCCCTCTTCACCGTCGGTTGCAGAAAAGGATCTTTTATATCTGTAGTCACGCAGGGTGTTCATGCCCTTGTCCACTACAAAATAGACGCTGCCGCCGTCACCGCCGTCACCGCCGTCAGGCCCTCCGGCCGCAACGAACTTTTCACGATGAAAACTCACGTGGCCGTCGCCGCCTTTTCCGGATCTGATCTTTATCACTGCCTGATCCGCAAACATACCTATCTCCTGTATACCTGAAATGAATGTATTATGACATTACAGCATGTATTAATGTCACGAATTGCTCCGCTGCTAAAGCAGCTTTCGCAATTCTGAAATTAACAAAGTCCCGGACCTGTGAAAGGTCCGGGACTAAAGATTACTTTGCTTCGACTTCGTAAACGCTTGCCTGCTTTCTGAACTTGTCCTTTCTCTCAAAACGAAGGACTCCGTCCACCAGTGCGAAAAGCGTGTCATCTCCGCCACGGCCCACATTCTTGCCGGGATGAATGTGTGTGCCGCGCTGTCTGTAAATGATATTTCCTGCCTTTACAAACTGTCCGTCGGCCCTCTTTGCTCCCAGCCTCTTTGCTTCGGAATCACGACCGTTCTTTGTCGATCCGACTCCCTTTTTATGAGCGAAGAATTGAAGGTTATATCCTAACATCTCCTGCCTCCTTTTCATCTTTCCATCAGTCTACAAGTTTCAGATGATCCCTGCCATACTCCTCTTCTATCCCTCTGATACCGAGGAAATAGGTATCAAGCAGAAGTACTGCCCTTTCAGAAGGTTCCTCAGCAAAGACACATTCGATCCTGCCCTTTTCTTCATCAACCTCAACTTCCGTTTTTTCCTCCGGAAGGAAGGTTTCAAAGGCATTGACGGTATTGATGGTAAGTATGCTCACCGCAGCGCAGATGATATCTTTTCCGGCGCTGTCAAACATCGCATGCCCCTCCGTCAAAAAACCGCGGATCTTTCCGTTTTTTCTGATGACCCTTACATTTATCATATGGTGAGATCAGTTCTCTTCACAATTAAGCATTGATCTTGTCGATCTGCACTTCCGTGTATGCTTGCCTGTGTCCGTTCTTTTTGTGATAACCGCCCTTGTTCTTGTACTTGTAAACAATGACCTTTTTGTCTCTGCCCTGCTTCAGGACCTTGCCTGCTACAGATGCCTTTTCGACGGTGGGATTGCCAACCGTGAGTTTGTCACCGCCTACTGCAAGGACTTCATCAAATGTAACGGTCTCACCTTCTTCGGCTTTCAGCTTTTCTACCTTGATCACATCGCCTTCGCTGACCTTGTACTGCTTTCCGCCTGTTGCAATAATAGCGTACATCCGGCACACCTCCTTATCTCAAAACTCGCTGTTTTCGGTGGGCTTCATAACAAAAGCCACTTTTACCTTTCCATGCGGCATACCGTCAAATAATACCAATTGGACCCGCATTTGTCAAGCATTTACTGTTTTCAAAAAAACAACAGGATTAACGGAAAATCTATGGACATGTCTTCCGGTTTTTGTTATCATAAACAGGGTTACATAAGATTGGACCGGAGGATTGTCATTATTTCTGGAGATGCTTCATGTACAAGGAAGACAGGGAAAACGAGGCCCGTTTCAAGGCCGAGGCGATAAATAAGGACATGCCGCGTTTCGTGCGGAGTTTTTTCATGTCGGAGGAAAACCATCTTTCCGGCATGACTCTTTATTCCTATGCCAGCCAGCTTCATACCTTTTTTGATTTTCTCCTTGAAAACAATCCGTATTTTTCAAAAAAGGGTCTGAAAGAGATCACCGTTGAGGATATGGGAGAACTTTCGGATGAGGATATCGCCGAATTTCTTCATGACCTTCGAATGCCAAAGAAAAGAAACAGCAACAGCGGTCTTTCGGTATGCAGCGAGACCACCATCATGCATTATATGGTAAGCCTCAACCGTCTCTTTTCCTACCTGACCGCCCACGGTTATATCAGCACAAATCCGGTTGAGATGATAAAACGCGGCAGGGTCAAAAAAAAGGAGATCATCTACCTTGAAAAAGACGAAAAACAGGATCTTATAAATACTGTATCCACAGGTTTGGGGCTTACCAGAAACCAGCTGAAATTTCACGATATCAAAGCCTCAAAACGAGACACGGCTATCTGTACCATCTTCCTGGATACCGGTATCCGTGTTTCCGAGCTTGTGGGCATGAACCTGAACGATGTGAATTTTTCAAAGCACGGCATCAGCGTCCACCGCAAGGGAGGAAACTTTGATACTGTCTATATGTCGGACAATGCGGAAAAAGTACTTGCAGACTATATCGAAAACGGAAGGGAACTGTATAACCCGCCAAAGAACGAACCGGCTGTATTTTTGAACAGATCCGGGCAGAGGATCAGTGTCAGATCCGTGGAAAAACTGGTGAAAAAATATATGTACGGCTGCGTGCCCGACAAGGCTGACCGCATCACTCCCCACAAGCTCCGTACAACCTTTGCGGAAACCATGCTCATGAAGACCGGTGATGTGGAAAAGGTCCAGAAGCTCATGGGGCACTCTTCCATCTCCAGCACCATGCACTATGTCACAAGTACCGAGGCCTCCATCGAGGCTGTCAGAAATCTGAGCCAGGACTGATCGGAAAATGACGATAGAAAAGATCTTCATTATTTATCTCATATCCATAAATCTCATCGCCCTTGCGGTCTACGGCATTGACAAGGCTCTGGCAAAGGCCGGAAAATGGCGGATCAGCGAGGCCGCTCTCATCTGGCTTGCCGTTATTGGCGGTTCCGTCGGCGCTCTTGCAGGTATGTTCATATTCCACCACAAGACAAAGAAAAAAAAGTTTCTCATAAGCATTCCGGGCATATTACTTTTCCATATCCTTCTTGTCGTCTGGTATGTATTTTTTTCAAATATCAGGATCAGACTTCTGTATTAGCTTTCCCATGCTCATGAAAAAAACACGGATGACCAGACAGAGATCATGGCATCATAGATGCCGTGGGCAATAATAAGGGAAAGCGTGGAACAGTACTTCAGTTTTGATCTGCAAAGACAGAAAAAAACTCCTATGGCTGATGTGATGACAAGCTGCAATGGATCTCCCGAAAACATATGAAACAGACCGAAAAAGACCGACGAACCCGCTATTGCAAGGCTTTCCCTTCCGGTCAGATTTTTTATACGGGCAAAAACAAATCCACGGAAACAGAACTCCTCCACCAGACTCACAGCACCGATACAATAGACAAATTCAAAAATAAACTGCCACAGGTATATGTACCTGCGCTCATTGTCAACATATTCCCCAAAACCTGCAAGGTGAGGAACAAGAGTTAAAACGACAGACATGCCCGCGCCGGTCAGGATACCTGTAAACAGCTGGCGCCAAACCTCATTTCCCTTAAAACCCAGATCCGATGCTCTGTCTTTCAGGTATCGTGATATGAGACAGGGAACAAGGGCAATACTCCAATAGGCAACCACCATTAAAGGCATCCTCAAAAGAACAGACAGCCCTCCCAGAACATATCCGTAAAAAAGATTTACGGCATATACCACGATGAAAATCCCTGCCAGACCTGAAGCAAGTCCGGCCATATCATACTTCTTCATAATCCTTAAACTCTTCCTTTATCCTTTCAAACCAGCCGTTTTTGAAAAAGACACAGGCCAGTGGATCTGAAGCACTGCTTTCATAGATCCCCTTTCTCACATCCGAATCAAGTATGCCCAAAGCCCTGCATCCTCCGCCGCAGTATCCGAACCACTCACATTCGTCACATTTCCTGTTATTCTCACGGAGCCAGTAGCGGTTGCGGCATACGGCATCAAGCCATCTGCCTTCCTTTATAATATCGGTAAGACACCGTTCTTTCAAACTGTCAAATTTAACTCCCAGATCCGAAAGGATCCCTCCAAGCTGCATGCACGGAATAACATCCCCCTCGCAGGTGATGGCCATCATCATACGGCTGCCCAGACACACTGATGAAGCAGGCCGGTAAATTCCGTCCTTCTGTGTGACATTTATCATATGATAAGTCCCTCTTTTTGATGACAGTACAAGAAAGCGCCACATGATCAGATCTGCTTCATGCCTTGTGCCCATATACCATTTTGCAAGATCCATCATGGCTTCAAAATATTCATCAAAGGACAGACTTCCCTCAGGCTGAGTCAGTGCCCAGCGGGGAGGGGGCGTTGTTCTTATTATCCGCATTGTCTTCACTCCCGCATCCTCGAGAAGACAAAGGGTGTCCTTCATGGTTGGCAGATTGTCTTTAAAGACCTGTGTCTGGGCAAATGTATCAAAGCCCTTTTTTTTACAAAGCCGGAATGCGGACAGCGTACTCTCTATAGCCCCCTTGTGCCCGCGCATGTAATTGTGATGATAGATCCCGTCAAAGGAGATCTTTATCTGGGGGGAGATCCCCATTTCCAAAAACATATCGAGGATGTCTTCATTTATGAAAAATCCGTTTGTCGTAAGCTTTTCAAGCACCAGACCGTTTCGTTTGATCTCCTGCACTATTTCCCTGAAATGCGGATGAAGCATGGGTTCACCGCCTGTCAGGGTTACGGAGTGTATCCCGCATGATGCCGCTTCCTCAAAAAGCCTTACAAGATCCTTTAACTCCCATTCCTCCATGCGGTCTGCGTTGTCGGAAGCATTGAAGCAGTGCAGGCAGTTATAATTGCACTTTCCGGTGACCATGAGGTTGATCGCCTGAACATAGCGATGCTCATGATGCTGATGAAATACCCTGCCGGATGAAGCCTCCCCTTTGCCGCAGGGTTCTATGATCCCCTTGTCTGTCAGGATATGGATCGGTTCACTTTCGATCAGATCATGTTTTGAATCACAATCAAGAAGGAGCATGAAATCCTTTTCGTTTATCTGTGACGGTTCAGGTTTACTTCGATGATAGAGATAGTAGTTCCTGTACAAAAATGAATGCAGGGTGTAATCATCCGTCAATCTGTAATACATTATCCCTCCGTTCCTCTGTCCGCAGGCATCCATCTGTTTTCGGGAAGAACCAGAGACAGTAACCGTCCGTTCTGCCTGAAAAGGAGCCGGTTTCTGGTCAGCATGTCGATCGCATCCTGTATCTCCGGTTCACTGTAGCATCCATGCATTTCTTCCATGACCCGCTTTTCCGATACCGTCTCAAAGGCAAGTTCGTTTATCTTTCTTGCAGCACCGGTGAGCCGGAAGACCTTTCTTAACCCCGATCCCCTGGTATCCCTTATCAGGGTACAGTCCTCAGTCTCGCTCATGATGAGGTTCTTCCCTGACCTGTAGTCCCTTCTCCAGCTTTCAAACTCCGCAAAAAGCCTTTCTTCCAGATCCTCATCCACTGTAACATCCGGAGTTTCAAAAACATAGGCAGTCCTGAAAGAAAAATCTATATCCGGATCACATGCCCTTTCATTGATCCGTGTACGGACGGTATGTATCCCAAAAGCTTCATGATCCTCAAAAAACACACTGTTTCTCATGAGCATCATGGGAAGCATCCCTGTCGGATGCTGGAAATGATGGATATGCTTCATGATCTCAAGCATACCTTCATACCACTCCTTTTTTTCTCCCGGAAGTGCATAGATTATATTCCAGTACAATCCCACTCCGTATTTTCTGGCATACTTTAAGCAGGCAAGCTGGTCTATGGTTGATGCTCCCTTGTTCATGAGGTTTAAAAGCTCATCCGAAAGCGATTCTATCCCGGGCTGCAGACGCGTAAATCCGTTTTTCCTAAGTCTTCTCATGTCCTCATCCCTGAGGTTTGATTTGCATTCTGCAAGTATGCTGAGTCCCCGTCTTTCATCCGGCGGATCCTCGGGAAGATTTTTGACAAATCCCATGTCAATGATACAGTCCGAAAAGATAAACTTCGACACACCGTATTTTTTCCGGAGTATGTTCAGTTCCTTCCACACCCTGTCCTCCGACTTTTTTCTGTGTCTTAAAGTATCCTGACAGGAATGAAGTCCGCAGAACCTGCATCTGTTTTTCTGTCCCCACCAGCATCCCCTTGAGGATTCCATAATAAGGACAAGGCCGTCATCCGGCACAAATCCGTCTTTTTTAAGCTGGGCAAAGTACTCCGTATAATCAGGGACGGGAACATCATTCATATCTTTTACCGCCCTGTTTACAGCCGGGGCTCCGGGAACGAGAAATTCGGGATGCTGTAGCAATAGTTCCTCTCTTTTGCCTTTCATGATCAGGGCGCAGCCCTTTCCGAGCGCCCCGTCTCCCTCACCTGAAAAAACGTAATCAATGGAGGGCAGATGTGAGGAAACTGCAGGTCCGGCATCTCCTGCAAAAAGCCCTCCCCCGATGATCGTTGCAACCTCAGGCTGCTTTTCCTTTATCCTTTTAAGCATCGCAAAGGAAGCATTTCTCTGTTCAGTCAGCACGGAACATCCCACAACCTTCGGCTTTCTTTTTAGTATAAGTTCCGCTTCATACTCAAGAAAACTGTCGGTTTTTTCAAGAAGTACAGGCCAGAGTCCTTTAAGGATATCCCAAAGCTCCTCCGATGAAAACCTTTCCCTGTACTGCGAATAAAATACGCTCTTTGACCGGCAGATCTTTTCAATGACGGACAGAGCATCCTCCATGGGCTCAAAATCCGTGAAGGGCGCAAAAAGCATCTCCCATGCACAATCTATGGGATCAAGACATCTCTCGGCTTTTTTGTAAAGCTTTTTGCCGATAAAGTCGATATAATGATGAGAAGCGTAGATGATCTCATTTGAAATACCTTCCGCATGCAGATCCGCCTTTAAAAGTCCCAGTGCAAGAGATGGGTTGAGCCATGTATGGGGCATCTGGATCAGAACAACATCCGCCTTGTTTTTTCTCATTTCACGCTAATCCTTTTTGCTGCTTTTTCCCAAATGGAAATATTTGCGTGCAGGCATGCATATTTCCACCCGGCTCATTATCTGTACAAAAATCGGGCAGGAAAATCCTGCCCGATCCCTGAAAAACCGATACTTACTTTGTTACCTGACCTGCGCATCCGTTTGCTGCGCATGCATTTGCACCGCATGATCCTCCTGCCATTGCGGTAAGCTCATTCTCGGAAACCTCTTCGCCTGCAAATTCGGGAAGGAAGAAGGTTGCCTGATATGCGGGATCCTGCTCGATGATGCGGATCTTGTAATCAGCGGGGATCTCCTTGCCTGTAGCCTTTGAAATGGCTGCATTGGGATCTGCCAGAAGCTCTTTCCTGAAATCAGCGTCTGTTACTGCCTTCAAAAGCAGATCCTGATAACTCTTTTCCATGTCCTTCTGTGTCCAACTCATAAAATGTATCCTCCTTAAAAATTATTTTTTCGGAACAAAAATGTTCCGGTTTATAATATCAGCATCCTGTATGACCCTTTGCTCCGCAGGCCTGGGCTGCGCACGCATCAAATGCACATCCTGCCGCCGCACATGCATCGGCAGGACATCCTGCTACTGCCACGGCCGCAGCGCACGCCGAAATACCAAGTATGAAGCTTATACCGCCGGCCATTTCCTTCATCTCGCCTTCTGTCAGTTCCTCGCTGACAAGATCCGGGATAACAAAGGTCGCCGAATAATTCGGATCCTGCTCAACAGCCTTCAGAGTAAAGCCTTCCGGGATCTTTTCTCCGGTCGCCT
>JAFSWJ010000296.1 GCA_017444545.1 Lachnospiraceae bacterium | reverse complement strand
CTGCTGCGGCACAAAGCCGAGATCGTATTTCATGCTCTCGTAGTTATTATACAGATCCCTGCCGTTCAGCGAGATCTTTGCGTTAGCTTTTTCATAGCCGGTGACGGCGTTCAGGAAAGTTGTCTTGCCGGCCCCCGATCCGCCCAGCAGCAAAACCATGCGGCCTGTGGGGATGGACATATGGATATCCTTGAGGAGAACGCTCTTTTTCAGGTTGTTTACGGCTGTTCTGTCCGTGATGTTCACGGTGAGACCATGCTTTATCTCCTCCACTGCAGCACCGCTGATGGCCGCAGCCTTTTCATAATCAATCTCCTGCACCCTGTGAACCGGTCTGAATCTCTTGCCAAAGCCCCAGATGAGAGCCGGAATGCCCGGTATGAAAAGCCACAGGAGCACCCATATCCTGCGTCTTTCAAACACTCTGCAAAGGCCTGCAAAAATGCGGATACTGAACAGAACGACCGCCAGATCCAGCAAGCCTGATACGGCAAGCCAGAAGGTATACATCATCGAACCGCTTGCAAAGCTGATGGCAAACAAACGGCCAAGCAGCCTGCATACTGCCAGCATACAATAGGTCCTGCCGTCCTCTTCCCTCTCGGCTATGATCGCAGTCTGATATTCCTGCAGACCGGGGATCAGGGCGTGCCACCCCTTTGCCCCGTCCTTTCTGAACAGCGCAAACAGGCCCAAAGCCGAAAAGATCATGTTAAACAGGGTATAGGGCGTCAGATATAATAACTCTATGTCATTGATCGCGATATGAAAAGGACTGTTCACTTTGTACACCTTCCTTCAGGGTATTTATTATACCCCGCTGCCGTGTTTCATACAATCATGAAGGGCCGGGGGTTTTCGATTCCAGAGCCGCTTTTGCGTACGAACAGACCGGTACGATCTTCTTTTTTCTTTTTTCGGCTGCCTCGGCGGTTCTGAAAACAAGGCGCCTTGCTATGCCCCTGCCTGTATATTCCGGGTCGACCTCTGTGTGAAGGATCGAAAAGCTTTCGCCGTCATCGCTGTAATCACACTCTCCCACAAGCCGGTCCCCGTCATAGGCCGCACTACGCAGGTTTTCCTCTTCAAACACGACCCTGACGCCATGGTTGTAGACGACATCAAGCGCCCCTGAAGGGCACAGCTTCACCGTCTTCCAGATGACAGGGTTTTTGCCTTTTGAAAGGTCCACCCAGGGTTTTCTGGCAAAACTAAAGACCATGGGCGCACCGGAGATGCATCTCCTGGCATGAAAACATCTGTCCGAGTCCCAAAATACGGTAATATCCTCATTTTCGTATAATCTGTGCATGATAAACCCCTGTCCCACATACTAATATTCCGACAGACTGATCTTTATTTCCGGAAGGTGCATGCAGGATGCCGCTTCATCAAATGAGACGCACATATAGTCATCATTTTCAAAATCCCTGATCTGCACCTGCCTCGCCTCCGGATCTATGATCCAGTACTCCTTCACGCCCGCCGTGCGGTACTTGAAGAGCTTGATCGAATAATCAAGTTTTTTGCTTGAAGGCGAGACAACCTCTATAACCCAGTCCGGCGCACCGTGACACCCCTTTTCAGCAAGCTTTTCCTTTTCGCAGATAACCGAAACATCAGGTTCGACCAGATTTCTGTCATCATCGGAAAGATAAACTCCGAAAGGAGCCGGCAGAACCTCACAGTCCTTTCCGATCTTTGACAATCCGTTCCCGATTTCCCGTACAAGCTTTGAAATGATCCGCTGATGCACTGTGACCGGAGGCGCCATATAATAGATCTGTCCGTCGATCAGTTCAGCCCTCACATCTTCATCCAATGCTTCAATATCCGCAACAGTGTTTGAAAAAAATGCTTTTGCTTCCATGAAACCTCCTTTT
>JAFSWJ010000295.1 GCA_017444545.1 Lachnospiraceae bacterium | reverse complement strand
GCCGAAACCTCCGAGGAAGTGCTGAAAAACTGGGATGAGATCAAGAAAAAGGAAAAGGACGGAAAGGATCCCGTCGATCCCTACCTGAAGGATGCCTTTAATGAGGCGGTGGAAATGATAGATATCGCAAGGAAGAGAAAGGGGCTGTGAGCCCTTTTCATTTTGAAAGTTATCGGGATGTCAGGACATAGACTGCCAGCATCAAAAGCTCCGTGACGGACAGAAACCAGCCTGACAGGTCGCCTGTGATCCCGCCGAACCTGGTTTTGGCGATGTGATGATATATGAGGAGCATCAAAAGCGCGGACGCAAGTATTATCATACCCTGCACTCCCTTCATGACAAGTGCTATCCCTATGAAGATCGTGATCAGAACGGAAATGGCTCCGGATGCGGATCTTGAACCCGCCTTTGAAAAAAAGGCTGCAAGGCCACTGTTTTTTGCGGGTGTGAAGGTGAGCATGGCGTACCCGGCAAGGCTCCTTGAAAGCATGTACATCAATATGAAGAAGACCGGATCGAACCGGTCAAGTGCGCACCAGAGTCCGAAACCCAGCAGGCAGTAGACCGCAAGAGCGATCACCGCAAAGGCACCCACATGTGGGTCGCTCATGATCTGAAGTCTCTTTTCCTTTTCCTGTCTGCTTGCAAGAGCATCAAAGGTATCCATGAACCCGTCCAGGTGGATCCCGCCGGTATAGATGACGGGCGTCACAAAGAGCAGGACACTCCTTAATATATGGTGAAGGGAAAGCTTCATACCTAGCTCGTATACGCCCCAGATGAGCAGTCCCTGGACCGCTCCCACCAAAGGGAACAGTGCCAGCATGTATTTATTATTTTTGTCATCGAAGTCAAACTGCGGCATCGGTATGACCGTAAACATCGAAAATGCCGCCGCTATGGTCTTTATCGGGCTCATATTCCTTTTCCTTTCCACTTTTCGGGTATGCCGCAGACAACCTCCCACACCTCATCCGCCCTTGCGGCTATGGATCTGTTCAGGCCGGCAAGTTTTTTGAGATATTCCATTGTCATGCTGTCGTACCCGTACCCGCCCGTGAAGAGATTTCCGGTCACGATCACCAGATGAGCGGATCTTTGCGATAAACTGAGGATGTCCTGCAGAGGATCTCCGTAAGGTTTGTCTGTAAACATCTCGTTTGCCAGGAGATTGGGTACATCTTCCAGTACTACCGAGGCGCCTTCAAAAAACTCCGGTTCACTTTCAAGGATCATACCGGCTTTTTCCTCCAGACCGTCAGGGCATTCCATGGTGACAAAGCCCTTTCCGGCCCGCAGCCTCCTGTGCCTTTCTATCCTCTCCCTGCTCTCTTTGCCGTCATTTTTCATGGTCGCAGCATATATCCGCTTTTCCGACAGCTTCATGGCAAGGCTTTCGGCGTATTCACTTTTTCCGGAGGATGCATCTCCCGTGACTAAGACAAGCATTTGTACGCCTCTATCCCCAGTTCGTCAAATGTGTGGCCGCTGTTGTACAGATCCGCGCTCATCTGCAAAAGTCTCAGGGCTGCCACAGCCCCTGTTCCCTCTCCCAGTCTCATGCCGGCATCTATGAAGGGCGAAGTGTGGAGCTCTTTTATTATCATGGAAGCGGCAGGGTCGGATGAGATATGTCCTGCTATGAGATATCTTTCGCAACCTGGTGTTATCTTTGTGGCGGTCAGGGCTGCCGTCAAGGTTATGAATCCGTCCAGAAGAATGGGCATCCCATACAGTCCTCCTCCTATGCAGATTCCCGTGAGTACGGCGATGTCGAGCCCTCCCAGTTCAGAGAGAAGATCAATATAACTGATGTTATCCGATTTATGTAAACCGCAATATCTTTCTACAGCCCTTTTTACCACCCCGGTCTTTTTTTCAAGTCCTTCATCCGAAAGACCGGCTCCCCTGCCGGTGACCTCCTCCGGATCCTTTTTCAGCAAAGCCGAGCAGAGAGCGCTTGAAGTCGTGGTATTTCCTATGCCCATCTCACCTGTCAGCAGGATATCATATCCTTTTTCATAGGCTTCCCCGGTTAACATAATTCCATTTTCTACGGCCTGCAGCGTTTCTTCGGGTGTCATGGCACTTTCCACGGCTATGTTGCCCGTCGAATTTCTGATCCTCAGTTCCCTGATACCCGGAGCCTCCCCGAAATCCTTCATGCCGGCATCCACGGGT
>JAFSWJ010000294.1 GCA_017444545.1 Lachnospiraceae bacterium | reverse complement strand
TCCCTCTGAAACAGAGAACCGTCCCTCTGATACGGCTGTGTCGACTTGGTTTGAAAAAAGTGATACTATTAGGTTTCAGTCAGATAATGAATGAAACGGAGAGTTGTCGATAAATGAGAGATATATTTGATACCATGCAAAAAATGCTGATGGAACGGGGCCTTTCCTGGCTTCAGGCTTCAGCGGTCTCAGTGCTTGCAATCATCGTGCTTCTGGCGGTCGTGGTGCTGCTGTATATGCTGTTCTACAAGCTGCTGAGGTTTATCACGCGCAAGATATTCCGTGTCCTTGAAAGAAAGCAGGGCCGCAGGATCCACCTGGAGTTTCTTGAAAGAACGGTACGGGTCGGTATCGTGGCATTCATCGCCATATCATTTCTGGGCTGGGACAATCTGGGCAGGTCGCTGCTTGGCAGTGCGGCGGTCATCACCGGTGTCATCGGCTTTGCGGCACAGGATGTGATCAAGGATATACTTTCGGGATTTCTCATCAGCATATACAAGCCCTTTGATCTGGGGGACAGGATAGAACTTGAAAACGGGACCTTCGGGATCGTTGAGTCCATCACCATGCGTCATGTGGTTTTGAGAGGACTTGATACCATTCGCATAGTCATTCCCAACAGCAGGATCAATGCCGCTTCCATAACAAATTACAGCTTCGGCGATGTTGAAAGGTCCTGCTCCTTCAGGTTTCCCGTTGATTACGGATGCGACATAGAAAAGACAAAAAAGATAATATATGACACCATCAAGGACAGTCCCTACACCGTTCCCGGGAAAAAACAGGCGGACGGGACGCCGGATTACGGTCCCATATATTTCATCGACCTGTCCGACAGCGCCCTTATTATGGCTGTCACGGTTTACTACCCTCCAAAGGTTTCCACCGAAAAGCTGAAGGATGACATCTACACGCGTGTATTTGAGGCGCTGACAGAAAACGGTATCGAGATACCTTACAACCATACTTCCGTTATAATAAAAGAGAACCTCACCTGAAGCCTTCCTCCCACTTTGCCGCGGTTTCTTCAAGTTCTTCCTCGAGTCCCGTCAGGGCGGCAAAGGGTGCAAACTGGGCGGCTCTGTCGCGCATGGACATATGCGGGCGTGTTTTTGATACCGGCCGGTCCATATTGATGATATCAGCGTATTTATTATGCTCTGTGTCCTCCGACCTGTTCATTTCTCTCCCTTCCCGTAGCTCCTTCCATGAAATTCGTGCCCTTCAGCACGGCGTTTCCGCCGTAGCGGCTTTTGATCTCAAGTACGGCCTTCTGGATCGCCTTTTCCTTTTCAAGTCTTTCTTTTTCGAGTGCGGCATCCCTGTTTTCAGGTCCGGTCTTTGACGGCATCATCGAAAAAAGATCCATCTGCTCGTAGCTCTCATCTTTTTCGGGGATCCTTTCCGGAGGGATGACGTGGTTTGCGACGATGTTCACGCGCCTGACAAAAAGGCCGTCGGTGGCGATCCTGTCAAAGATCTTCATGGCAGTTTCGATTATCACAGCGGATGTCATGGTGTATGTACCGGTATTTTCGGATCCGTGAGCGTGCTTCGGAACGGTCCTTCCGTAGTAGTCGGTCGCGATCTCGCCTTTGTATGCGGTTTTATTATCAAGACTGGCTTTGTCATAGCCGAGTGTGAGCACGATCGGGTCCGTGACCAGATCTTTTTTCATGAGGTCAAGGGACAGGGAATCCGCCATCTCCTGCACGATGATACGGGTTTTTTTGATGGTGTAGGGTTCCTTCAGGACCTGTCCGATGCTCAGTGAATTGTTTTCCGGCACGTAGCTTTTGATGTCCCCCATGGTGCAGGGCTCGTATCCCCAGGCGTGGTCGATCAAAAGCTCGGCGTTGATGCCAAAGAGCCTGTATAGGATATCCTCGTTTTCAACGGAGCAGCGTGCTATGTCGCCCATGGTGAAAAGTCCGCAGGAGGCGAGCCTTTCGCTGTAGCCGCGGCCGATGCGCCAGAAATCTTTTAACGGCTGATGATCCCATAATAAATGCCTGTAGCTCATCTCATCAAGCTCGGCTATCCTGACACCGTCAGCATCCGGCTCCATGTGCTTTGCCACGATGTCCATGGCGATCTTGCACAGGTACATGTTTGTTCCGATGCCTGCAGTAGCGGTTATGCCGGTCTCCTTCAGTACCTCGCGTATCATCTTTATCGTGAGTTCGTGGGGTGTCATCTGATATATGCCGAGGTAATGCGTGATGTCCATGAAGACCTCATCCACGGAATAGATGTGGATGTCCTCGGCGGATATATACCTTAAGTATATGGAAAAGATCTTTGAACTGTATTTTTTGTACAGGGACATCCTGGGGACGGCTGTGACATATGAAAGCTTCAGGCAAGGGTCGGCATTCAGCTCGTCCTTTTGTACGCTTTCTCCGGTAAACTCACTGATCCGGGCCTTGCGCAGACGGTCCTTATTAACCTCCTCAACTTTTTGGATCACTTCAAAAAGCCGGGGCCTGCCGGGAATCCCGCATTCCTTGAGAGAGGGAGATACGGCCAGACATATGGTCTTTTCGGTCCGGCTTTCGTCTGCCACCACGAGATTTGTATTTAAGGGATCAAGGCCTCTTTCCACGCACTCCACCGAGGCGTAAAAGGACTTGAGGTCGATCGCGATATAGGTTCGCTTTTCCGTACTCATACCCACAGTATACGAACATTTGTTTGCTTTGTAAAGAGTGTGTATCAGGGGGACGGTTCTCTGTTACGCCGGTATTCATCAGCGTTTCACGGGATTTATTGTGGATTCCGAAACAGAGAACCGTCCCTCTGAAACAGAGAACCGTCCCTCTGATACGGGCTATATTGCGCTCAGCTGCATGCGGTAGTATTTTTCGTAAAGACCGCCCTGTCTGATAAGTTCCTTGTGTGTGCCGCGCTCTTTGATGCCGTCGCTGTCAAGGACGATGATCTCATCGGCACCGAGGATGGTGGACAGCCTGTGGGCTATAGTGATGGTGGTCCTGCCTGCAGTGAGTTTTTCGAGACTATCCTGAATGAAGCGTTCGCTTTCGTTATCAAGGGCACTGGTCGCCTCATCAAGTATGAGTATTGGCGGATTTTTCAAGAAGACGCGGGCTATGG
>JAFSWJ010000293.1 GCA_017444545.1 Lachnospiraceae bacterium | reverse complement strand
CTGGGCAAAGGAGACCGTCAGGTAGCTGTGCGATGACGGACGCCGCGTTGGCCCGGGAATGAACCTGTCTACCACAGGGGCCTGCTTTGCGGCAATGGCTATGTCCGGGATCAAAAAGATCGAAAGCGGAGAGGTGTTTTTGGACAGGGACAAGCTCCGTGTCAATATCGGGATGGATCTGTGCTCCGAAGGTCAGATCAGATACAGGTCACTGATCGATGCCGGAGTCAACTGGTTTGAGGCATCAAGTGAGATCGAGGTGATGCTGGGGCATGAAAGAGAGATCCGCATAACCCTGACATCTATCAGCGGAGAGGGTGACAGATATGTTGTGATCAGGACCACCGGGATCCCCGAAAGACCGGAAAGGGCTTCAAGGGTGGCGCTGAGATTTGAGATGCTTTCCGTATCCGAACTGAAGATCACGGTAACCGATCTGGGCTTTGGCGAGATATTCCCGGCTTCGGGAAATGAGATAACGCAGACAGTCAATGTGGAGGATATGAAGGGAGAGGCTTCATGACCTACGAATGTGTCGGAAAAAGAACGGCAAACCCGTATTATATAGAGCAGCTCTGCCTCAATATCTTTTCCTTTGAGGAACTTTTGTATTTCATCAAGGGAAACGCATACATCCTGGATTCTTCCATAATAAACGAAAAGCTGTTTGAATTCATCGGAAAGGAACTGGAACTTCCGGAACTTTACGGGCAGCTGAAGGATCTGTACAGAAGGGACAAGGGCATATCGGATTATGTATGTACGATACTGGCCTACGGTCACTATGTAAATGAGGAAGAGCTGGAAAATATCCGAAGGATCATCGAAGGGAACACCGATGTCAGACCCTTTGTCAGAAGGATATCCAGAGGGGATTTCTTTTTTCAGAACAGGACTAATGTGGCGGCTGCGGAGGAATACAGCGCAGCACTTGCTGAATGTGACGAAAACGACAGGAGACTTCCAAAGGTGTATCATAATCTGGCCCTGATATATGCACAGTCCTTTCTTTTCAGGGAAAGTGCCTCCTTTTTCAAAAAGGAGTGGGAAATGACAAAAGATCAGTCTGCGCTGAAAAACTATCTGAAGACATTGAAGGTCGGCGTTTCAAAGGAAGAATTTGAAAGCGAGGTACTGAAGGCTGACCCTGATCCGGATATCTTTGAGCTTGCAAAGCAAGAGATAAACAAAGCTCATGACGAGGCGTCAAAAGAGGTTTCCTCACTGATGGATCTGCAATACAGGGACAGGGTCGGTTTTGTCAGAAAAGCGGAAGAAATGATATTGTCTCTGAAAAACGAATACAGGACAGTTTGAAATGGGATTATTCGGAAAAATAGGGGAATTTTTCGCCAAATACAGCATCGAAGCCGGATTTGAGGAAGATGATCTGTTTGACGGCGAGGATATAGCAAAGATAGAGACTCCGGACAGGAATGAGATAGATATATCAAACCCGATGATGAGGGAAAGATATGTCAGAAACTGCTGTGATCAGATGCTTGAGTCCACAAAGGAGATAGATGAGGCTACACGGGAATACCGTCTGGTTACTGATTATCTCAATGACATGGAGATCATAGACAAACTTCCGCCGGACAGATACAGACCGTTAAAGGCTGCGGCAGAAGAGGTCATGCGCCTTGAAAAGGAAAGCGAGACTCATTCGGAAAAGATCGGCAGGATCAGCAATGACAGATATGAGGATATGGAATCCATAGAAGCGGATATGCCGAAGGCGCTGGAGGAGATGAAAAAGAACGAGGAATACAAGTTCCTCGTCAGAGGAGATCTCCAGAAACTTGAGGGAGAGAAGGGCGCCTATGCCTTCCAGAAAAAAGAGATGGCAGTGAAGCAGATAAGCTGCAGGAATTTTGTGATGATAACGATCTGTGCTTTAAGCTTTATCATCCTGATGCTGCTGGTGCTCAGGTATATGTATCAGATGGATGTTGTGCTCGGATGTGTGATAGCATCTTTTGCAGCTGCAGTGGCAATGACGCTCATCTTTGTAGAATTCATAGGCGCAAAGACGGAGATGAGAAAGGCATCAAATTTTCTGAACCAGATAATTGCAAAACAGAATACGGTAAAGATCAGGTATGTGAACATCGAAAACCTCCTGCAGTATCAATACAGGAAGTATCACGTAAATTCCTCTGACGAGCTTGAGTATTTCTGGGAGCTGTATCAGG
>JAFSWJ010000292.1 GCA_017444545.1 Lachnospiraceae bacterium | reverse complement strand
CTGTCCCACCCTGTCCCACTTTCTAAGAGACTCGTATATGAAAAAACAGGAAAAATCATCTAAACTATTTTTGATAATACTTCTGCTGCTTTATTTTTCGTCGATGTTTTTTGTTTCCATGGCATCCAGATCGCAGGAGGTGCTGATGCTCGGAGACAGGATACTGCCTTTTTCCGCTTTTGCGGGGATCCTTTCTTCAATGGCAAATATCTGTATCATCTTCATGGTGGTCTTCAGTGACCGGTGGGGATTTGTCCTTGCCCTGATCGCCATGATGCTGCAGTTTCCCGGATATATTATGGGCCTGTACAGGAGCCCGAATCTGGCGAGTCTGCCGGGACTTTTCGGAAATCTTCTCACGATAGTGGCCATAATAGTCATATTCAGAAGAAAGAGGATGATCAACAGGCTGCAGGAAAAGGAGATGGATTTTCTCAAGAAACAGCAGCAGTTTTCACAGTATCTTTTTGAACAGACAGCCACGGCTCTTGTAAATGCCATCGATGCCAAGGATACCTATTCAAGGGGACATTCGGTGAGAGTTGCCAGGTATTCCGAGAGGATCGCAAGGATACTGGGCATGAGCGAGGAGGAGTGTGACAGGGTTTATTATACGGGTCTGCTCCATGATGTGGGAAAGATCGGGATAGATGACAGGATAATCAACAAGAACGGAAAACTGACTCCGGAAGAATATGAGATCATCAAGCAGCATCCCATGATGGGAAACCAGATACTTTCAAGCATCGATGCATTTCCGTATCTGAGCATAGGAGCGCATTATCATCATGAACGCTACGACGGAAAGGGCTATCCCGACGGTCTCAAGGGTGAGGACATCCCCGAGATCGCACGGATCATCTCCGTGGCTGATGCTTATGATGCAATGACCTCAAACAGGAGTTACAGGGATGCCATACCGCAGTTTCTGGTGAGGGAGGAGATAGTCAAGGGTTCCGGAACCCAGTTTGATCCCAAGATGGCATCGGTCATGCTCAAGATCATTGACTCCGATATCGAATACAGACTGAAGGAAACAAAGGCCTTTGAAGTTTCCGAGGGTATCCTTGTCACGGATCATCCGGTGAAGATCAGCTTCACGATCAGACGCGAGGAGAATGTTGCGGAAAACGAGAGAGATCTTTCGATGATACTGTTTGACTCCTTTGACGCCAGAACACACGATGATGAAAAGACTGCCAGGGAACTGGATTTCCTTGAGTACTGTCAGATCAGGCCGGACGGGAGTTATACGACAGGCGCCGCCAGAAAGATACAGGCGGATATAAAAACACAGGAGAAGGGATCAGCCATAGAAGACGGTGTGAAATACGTGATCGAAGCGGTCAGATACAAGGATCATATCCGTATAAAGGTCGACGACACTTCAAAGATCATGGATTTCATCATAGCAATGCCTGACAGTTCGCGTTATGCGTATCTCGGATACAGGGGAGCAGGTTACACCGTCAGCGATGCCGTGACGGAAAGGTCTGAAACGGCCATAGGAAAGGACCATATCCCGCGGATCGCAGAGGAGATCAGCTATATACGTGATAATAAAGGCGATATACCCAACGTCCAGGTGGACGGTCCCCAGACGGAGCATTCTGAAGGGTTTGCCGTCGGTGACGGGGTGAAGCTGTCCTTCCACACCATGAGCCTGCCCACATCAAGGCTCATCTGGCACTGCCCGTACATAGACATTTATCAGTCGGATGACGGAAAGGTAAAGGGAAACGGCTACACCGAGCTTGCCGTTGTGCGGCTTGACGGTGAGATCATGGGAGACGATGCTTCGGAAAATAATAAATCCTTTGTCGTCAAAACCGATGGTTTCAAGGGCTGGGATGAATGGAAAAAAGCCAACAGGAACGGGATGGACTGCGTTGTTGAGCTGGAGCGCAGAGGCGGCAGGATCATCACAACAACGGAGAACCTGGGTATCCAGATCACAAATTCCACAAATATCGCAAATCCGTCAAAAGAGGTTTATGCAGCGTTTACAGGTGATCAGTGCGCGATCACCGGTATCAGGATAAGTTCCAGATAAACATCACAAAAAACAAAGGAGGTGCGCCATGTCCTTTTCGGCCGGTTTCATGCTGCCTCATCCGCCACTTGCAGTCCCTGAGGTGGGCGGAGGCGATGAAAAGATGATACAGCCCACCATCGACGGGTTTGTAAACGTTGCAAAAAAGATCGCCGGGCTTCAGCCTGAGACGATCATCCTCACATCTCCGCATTCTGTGATGTACTCGGACTATTTCCACGTCTCACCGGGCAGTTCGGCCAGAGGCGATATGGG
>JAFSWJ010000291.1 GCA_017444545.1 Lachnospiraceae bacterium | reverse complement strand
GAGCCTGAGCCTGCAGCGGATCTGCCCTTTGAGCAGCAGCTCATCGAAAGCTTTAACAATTCCATCATCGAGTTTTATAAATTCTGTGATGATGCGGCAATCTATATAGCAAGGAACTGGATCAAGATCCTGGCATGGCTTGTTGTGATCCTGATCATCATCGCCATCATCAGGGGTGGCGGCGCTAGGAGATACGCAAGAAGGGAACTGAAGCGCGAGTACAAAGAAAAGAAGCTTGAAGCGAAGATGCGCTACAGGGAGATGAAGCAGCAGAAAAAACAGCAAAAAAAAGATGATTAGTTCAAAGGGCCCTACCCCTCCGGCAGGGCCTTATCTTTTGAATAGACTATCTTTAACAGAATGGGTGTGATGATGGAACTTGCTATGATCAGCAGGATGACGGAGGTGAAGTAGGTCCGCTCCAAAAGCCCTGCTGCAAGTCCGCGCTGTGCGACGATCAGGGCGACCTCGCCCCTTGTCATCATGCCAAGCCCGATCTTCAGGCTGTCCTTCATTTTGTAGCCCAGAGCCAGTGATGCGCCCGAGCAGCCTATGATCTTTGAAAGCAGGCCCACGATCACAAAGGCAATTGAAAAAATGAAAACTCCCATGTTTGCATTCCTGATATCGGTCTGAAGTCCGATACTGCAAAAGAAAACGGGCCCGAAAAGCATGTAGGAATTGACATCCATCTTTCTTGATATATAGTCCGAATCATCAAGAGAGCTTAGGATCACTCCCGCGATGTAGGCACCGGTGATGTCCGCGACGTTGAAATATTCGGCAGCCAGATAAGCCAGGATGAAGGCAAGAGCCATTCCCATGATGGGGATACGTCTTGTGTGGGGGTATCTTTTGTCAAGCCACTTGAAGATATGGTAGGTCACGATGCCCACGCCAAGGGAAAAAACAAAGAAGAGAACAGTCCTGAATACCACATCCCAGATCTTTGCATCCGGATCCCTGAAGCCTATCACCACCGTGAGGACTATGATTCCTATGACATCATCTATAATGGCGGCACTCATGATCGTGGTACCGATGGCATCGGAAAGCTTCCCCATTTCCTTTAAGGTCTGGACTGTGATGCTGACCGATGTCGCTGTCAGGATGGTACCTATGAAGACAGCCTTCAAAAAGTGTTCGCTTCCGGGAGCGGAAAATCCGTAAAAACACATATAGAGTATGGTTCCGAGGATCAGAGGAACAAAGACTCCCGCGCAGGCTATGACGGTGGATTTCACGCCTGTTGCCTTCAGCTGTCTGATATCCGTATTGAGTCCCGCCGAAAACATCAGCATAATAACACCGATCTCGGCCATTCCCTGAAGGAAATCCGAGGACTGCAAAAGACCCAGCATCGAGGGACCGATGATAAGCCCGGCAATGATCTCGCCCACGACCATGGGCGCCTTGATCTTTCTGGCAAGCAGTCCGAAAAATTTGGCTGCAAGAACGATGATGGCAAGCTGTCTTAAAACCTCTGTTGTATCCATGATGTTCTCCTTTGAAAAAATCTTTAACAAAACATACTCCCGCCGGATGACTATTGTAGTTTCTCCCATATTATTAGTCAAGAGAAGATTTTTATGATAAAATTAGTACATTATGGAAGCTCAGATCTTATTATTCATCCAAAACAATATGAGGACCACGCTGCTTGATCCTTTGATGATGGCTATCACGGGGCTGGGCAACGCCGGGATATTCTGGATCATCCTGACGGCAGTTCTTCTGATCTTCAAAAAAACGAGGAGGGTCGGGCTTTGCTGCGCGGCAGCGCTTGCGATCGATGTACTGATCGTAAATGCCATCGTAAAGCCGATCGTTGCAAGGGTGAGACCCTATGATGTCATAGAGGGGCTCATCTGCATGGTTGGACCTCAAAAGGACCCGTCCTTTCCCTCAGGGCATACGGCATCATCCTTTGCCGCAGCCTTTGCCCTGTTTTTGAAGATCCCGAAAAAATTCGGTATCCCTGCTCTTTTGATGGCCGCACTGATAGGCTTTTCAAGGCTCTACGTGGGAGTGCATTATCCTACCGATGTTCTGTTCGGCATGATCTTCGGTATTTTGATAGCCATCCTTGCCGTTTTTATTATGGACAGGATCTTTGCGCTGATCGACAGAAAACGTGCGGCAAAAAAGGAAGGCTGAAGATTACGGAAGTGTTAAATATTTGTTAAATCCTGATTGAACCGCGGCTTTTGCGGTGGTAAAATATTTTATGGCGGGTAGCCGCCCAAAAACAGTTCAAGGCATGGAGGGTTGCGTATCCTTTGTGCCGTGTGACAGGAGGGATATATAATGAAAAAGTATGTTGCGGAGTTTATCGGAACCTGTGTCCTGACGCTGTTTGGCTGCGGAGCTGCTGCAGTATCCGGCGGTGTCGAGGGTGAGCTTGGGATACTGGGGATCGCCCTGGCGTTCGGACTTGCAGTGGTAGCCATGGCCTTTGCCATAGGAGATATTTCCGGATGTCATATCAATCCGGCGGTGTCGCTTGGTGTGTTCGTGGCCGGAGGCATGTCTGTGGGAGATCTCATAGGATATATCATTTCCCAGTTTCTCGGTGGAGCTGCAGGCGCAGGACTTCTTTACATCATCGAGATCATGACCGAATCGGTGGAGCCATCCTCAAACGGGCTCGGAGCCAACGGCTTTGGTGATTTTTCATATGTGGGCATTAACCTTGGAGGAGCTCTCCTTGTTGAGATAGTGCTGACCTTTGTCTTTGTGCTGGTGGTGCTTGCGGTCATATCAAAGGCTGAAAACTCCATCATCGGCGGAGTGGTCATAGGTCTCACACTTACCTTTGTCCATATTTTCGGGATACCCCTTACGGGAACCTCCGTCAATCCTGCAAGAAGCCTCGGACCGGCTCTTTTCTCCGGAGTTGATTATATCGCCCAGGTATGGGTGTTCATAGTAGGACCCCTGGTGGGTGCGGCACTTGCGGCTGTCATCTTTAAGCTTCTTTACAGCGGTGAGAGCGAGGAGTGATGAAGCCTCTCATCTGTTCCTTTTCGGGTGTCTATGAGGGACAGAGCATCGTGAAATGCTCTGAGGTCATAAGCTTTGAGGACCTTGAGGGCTGCAGCATGTATGTGGATGAAGATACGGAAAGGACCATCCTTCACAGACTGAAAGACCGGTCCTTCCGCGGGCTTCATTTCATCGATAACGGGAACTATCATTATATGACAAGATTATTTCTTTCCTTTGTACGGGAGAGATTTGATCTTGTCATTTTTGATAATCATACCGATGACCAGCCGCCGGCCTTTGGAGGCTTGAAGTCCTGCGGCTCATGGGTCTTTGATATCAAAAATGAAAACAGCTTTCTGGAGGAGATCACCCTGATCAGAAAAACAGCAGACTGTCCCGAAAGCTTTCCCCACAGCAGACCTGTCTACATCTCGGTCGACAAGGATGTTTTGTCAACGGATGTGCTAAAGACGAACTGGGATCAGGGCGACATGAAAAAAGAGGAATTCTTTGATATCTTTACTTCTATCATAAAAAACCGGCCCGTCCTCGGCATAGATATATGCGGAGAGGACGAACCGGGCATGAGCACTTCTCAAAACGACGCCTTCAACATGGAGATAATAAAAACGATAAGCAGTCTTCAAAACTCATACGATCTTTTTTGAATGCATCCTGCCTCTTTTTGAAAGATTTTCCCTTGCAGTGGACAGCATCAGCTTGATCCTGTTTAACTGGTTGACCTCGGAGGCACCGGGATCATAGTCTATAGCCACTATATTGGCTTTTTTGTATTCCTGTCGTATACGTTTGATGACACCCTTTCCGACCACATGGTTTGGCAGGCAGCCAAAGGGCTGCGTACATACTATATTTTCCACGCCCATATGGATGAGTTCGAGCATCTCTCCTGTGAGGAACCAGCCCTCGCCGGTCTGGTTTCCGATGGACACTATCCCCTCTGCCAGAGCGACGATATCCCTGATGTGGGAGTGAGGCGAAAAGTGGTAGGAGCGTGCCAGTTCTCTTGAGGCGGTCTTTCTCATGGTCTCTATGGCTTTGATGCCAAGCAGGGATATCCTCTTTGTTCTTGCCGAGGTTCCGAGCTTGTCAGACTTGTACACCTGGTTGTAAAAGCAGTAAAGCATGAAATCAAGCAGATCGGGCACTACAGCCTCGGCTCCTTCATTTTCAAGCAGATCCACCAGATGGTTGTTTGCGGCAGGCATGAATTTCACCAGGATCTCACCGACTATGCCTACACGGGGCTTGACCATTCTTTCATCTATGGGCAGATCGTCAAATTCCCTGACTATCCTTTTGCAAAGTCTCTTGAAGCGCGAATAGGATACGGAACCGCTTGTGAGGAAATTCAGGCACTCGTTTGTCAGCTTCCTGTGAAGGGAATTTGCAGAACCGGGCCTGATCTCATAGGGGCGCATCCTGTAAAGGCATCTCATGAAAAGATCTCCGAATTCCGCTGCATAGGCAAGTCTGATCAGCAGTCCGAAATTCAGCTTAAAGCCCGGATTTGGTTCAAATCCCGACATGTTGAGGGATATCACGGGGATCTGTTCCATTCCGGCCTGCTTCAAGGCCCTCCTGATGAAGGCAACATAGTTTGTAGCCCTGCATCCGCCGCCGGTCTGGCTCATGACAACAGCGGTACGGTTCAGGTCAAACCTGCCGGAGAGCAGGCTTTCCATGATCTGGCCCACAACCATCAATG
>JAFSWJ010000034.1 GCA_017444545.1 Lachnospiraceae bacterium | reverse complement strand
CGTTGATGCAGCCCGAACTGAAATCACCGTAGGCGATCATATTATCATCAACCTCCAGCCCGCATTCCTTCATCTTTTCCCTGTAGGCCAGAAGTCTTTCCTCGGCATCGGTATTTCCCTCGGGTCCGGAAAACATCAGGATATTCCTGCAGCCTCCCTCGTCTATCAGATATGCCACAGCCTCCTTTATTCCCTTGCTGTTGTCATACTGGACGCTCGGAACCCCCGGAAAGGTATCAGCCACCACAAGCTTTTTCTTTTCCGAAAGCTTGGACATCAGTTTTCTCGACACTTCGTTTCCGTTACAGAAATAGCCCGAACCCAGGATGACCAGATCGATACCGTCGGTTGCGGCATAAGAGATCAGAGGATTTCTTTCAAAATCCACATGCATGCGGTCCCTGTATCTCTTTTCCCTGGAATAATACTCCTTCGAAAAGATCCTGCCTGATTCTATGATGAGCAGGTTGATCCCAAGTTCCTCAGCTGCCATCTTTGCTCCCTTTGTGATGGGACCGTAAAAAAAGTTGTCCAGCTGCTCGATTATAATGGCTATGTTCTTTTTTCTGTTCATTGCACACCCGTATCAAAAATTGCAGATGCCCGCCCGACAGTTTACGAAATGAAGGCCCTGTATGCCTTGCAGGCCTCGTAGATATCTGATTTACTGGTCACTTCCCATGGAGCATGCATGGAAAGGACAGCAACTCCGCAGTCGACGACCTCCATGCCGTAAAGAGACATGATATATGCTATGGTCCCGCCGCCGCCTGCATCCACCTTTCCGAGCTCACAGGTCTGATATGCCACATTATGGCTTTCAAGGATGCTTCTGATCTCGGCAAAGAACTCGGCATTGCAGTCATTCGAGCCGCTCTTTCCGCGGGATCCCGTGTATTTGTTGAAAACCACACCCTTTCCGAAGTAAGCGGAATTCATCTTGTCAAACACGGAAGCATAGAGCGGATCAAAGGAAGCGGAAACATCACTTGAAAGCATCTTGCTGTGGGCAAGGCATCTTCGAAGTGAAAGCTCGCTGTACACTCCTGCGGCGTTCATTATCTCCGCCAGCGCATTTTCAAAGAACTTTGACCGCATGCCGGTGGCACCGACACTTCCTATCTCCTCCTTGTCCACCAGCAGGCAGACAGCCGTACGGTCCACCTCCGGAACAGAAAAGAATGCCGCAAGTGATGTATAGGCGCAGACCCTGTCATCCTGTCCGTAGGCGAGCACCATGGATTCATCAATTCCCATGCTCCTGGCCTTTCCTGCAGGCACCACTTCAAGCTCCGCGGACATCAGATCATCCTCCTCGATGTCATATCTGGTCTTCAGTATCTTCAGTACGGAAGCCTTGACAGCCTGCTTTTCCTTAGTCTTGACCGGCATACTCGCAAAAAGAACATCCAGGTTTTCCCCTTCTATCGCCTTTGACAGCTTCTTTTCCTGCTGTTCGGATGCCAGATGAGGCAAAAGATCCGTTATGCAGAATACCGGATCGTCATCCTTTTCTCCGATACAAATATTTACCGTAGTACCG